>JAHIKS010000142.1 GCA_018897475.1 Candidatus Altarchaeota archaeon | reverse complement strand
GATGCAGGTACGTTGCCCGCCAGTTGCTGGAGTCGCTTGTAATGCTAGTACACAAACTAGCAATCCAGCAGCAGACACCAGCAGAAATCATGAAAGTGATAACCCTGTAACACCAGCATATAAACCGTCAAAGTCTAGTATTAACCAATTCCTTGCATAATTAACTGTTGGCTAACAACAAACACATGAAGATAGGATTAAGGAGTTAAGAAAATGGGATGGGTAGAGGATAGAGAAACTCTGGTAGAGAAACTCAAGTCCGAGGGCTATATAAAGAGCGAGGCTGTTGAGAAGGCCATGCTGAACGTAAGGAGGCATGAGTTCATACCGGAATGGCAGAAGGTTCAGGCCTACAGGGATGTCCCTCTCTTTATAGGGCACGGACAGACCATCTCGGCGCCGCACATGGTTGCTATGATGACCGAAAATCTTGACCTAGAGGAGGACAGCAAGGTTCTTGAGATTGGTGCCGGCTCCGGCTATCAGGCCGCAATAATCGCGGAGATTGTAACAAAGGGTAGGATTCATAGTATCGAAAGAATTTCCGAGCTCGTTGACCTGGCGCAGTGGAATCTGGGTAGGGCAGGGTATAAGAACGTTCAGGTCACCTATGGTGAGGGTAGCAAAGGCTATGAGGAGGAGTCCCCCTACGACAGGATTATCGTGACTGCGGGAGCCCCGAGGATTCCAAGCGCATTGTTCGAACAGCTGAAAGAAGGGGGGAAGATGCTTATCCCTGTGGGAGGTAGAACGTATCAGGAACTGAAACTGGTGAGGAATAAGGGTAATAAAATGCTTGTAGAGAATCTTGGAGGCTGCATGTTCGTTCCCCTGGTAGGGGATGATGGATGGTAGCTATTTTTCAATGACTTTTTTGCCCCTCTCCTGAGGTATTATTTCCTTCCTGCCATTGAATTTCCTGCCCAGCTCTTTGCCGTCGAAGAGCCTGTCAAGGAATATAGAAAGTGCTGCAACCTCTGAGTGAGGTTGGCTCCCAATTGCTATGTTATGGTCAACCAACTCATAAAGGTCGGAGGGTACCTTCTGCCCGCCGATGATGATTAGCTTGTCCTTTCTGGATGATTTTATCTTGCCGATACAGTCATCGACGTTGATACCATACATCGTAAGATGAATCTTCTCTCCGTCAAATTCTCTGAGAAACTTCTTCCAGTTATTTATGAAGCTTACTCGGAATTCACCACCCCACTCCTGTGCAATTCCGGTAATGCTCTCCCCGAGCTGCTTGTCCTCGACGTCCATTAGAAGCTCATCAGCTCCGAATGCCCTGGCCACAAGACCGACGTGGGTGCTTATCCTCCTGTCCCTGCTGTATCTGTGGCCGAGTCTGAGAACCTTAACTTTCAATTTTTGCTAGAATCCCCCTGCCTGCAAGAATTCCTGTCGCTGCTGAATTCACTATGTCTCTTGAAAGGCCTGCTCCGTCTCCAGCGGCAAAGAGGTTCCTGATGCTGGTTTCCATTCCTTTGTTGATCTTAACCCGGGTTGCATAGAATTTTATCTCAGGGGCATACAGAAGGGTGGAGTCTGATGCGACTCCGGGAATAACCTCGTTGAGCTTCTCAAGCCCTTCGATAATGTCCATTACAATCCTGTGAGGCAGTGCCATGGATATGTCACCAGGGGTTACTTCCTTTAGGGTTGGCTGCACTGTGTTCTGGAGGATTCTGTCCTTGTGGGAGCGCCTTCCCCTTCTGAGGTCGCCGAGTATCTGCAGAATGGGTTTGCCTCCACCGATTGTTGTTGCCAATTTCGCGATGGATTCACCATATTTTATTGTGTTTTCAACCGGCTTTGTCAGGCTTACCCTCACGAGAAATGCAAAGTTTGTGTTCTCCGAGCCCTGGGCTATGAAAGAGTGGCCATTGATTCCGACCATGCCGTCATAATTTTCCTTTACCACATAGCCATGGTCATTGGTGCAGAACGTCCTCACGAAATCGTCGTATCTCTTGGTCCGTATATGAAACTTTGGGTCCCTGTTTATCCCAACGATGGGGTCCATTATTATTGATGAAACCTCCACCCTCACTCCAACATCTATTGGCCCATGCCTTGCCTTTATCCCGTGCTTTTCTATCTGCTTGTCGAACCATGAGGCTCCGATTCTTCCAGGTGAGGCAAGGACAAACCTTGCCTTGATTTTCCTGCCCGTTTCCAGTTTGACTCCGGAACATTTCCCGTCCTTTATCAGAATGTCCTTGACCTCGGTCTGCAACAGGAATTCAACTCCGCCTTTCCTTAGATGCTTCTCGAATTTACCTATTATCTTTGGAGCTTTGTCAGTGCCTATGTGCCTCTGGCGAATGTCAACGAATTTTATTCCTGATGATGCGGCCTTTCTCTTCAACTTGGTTACGCCTTTACCATCGGCCCCGGATAATTTCTTTGGAGCTCCGAATCTCAGAAAGATTTTATCGACTTCTTCGACCAGAGAATATGCCTCCTTTAGATTCCTTGTGAATTCGGACAGGTCGCCGCCGATATCGGGCCTGAGATTCAGCGTGCCGTCAGAGAACGTTCCAGCACCGCCTACCCCGCACATTATATTGCATGGCTCGCAGTTGATGCATTTGCCATCCACCTCCATGGGGCACTTCCTCTTGCTTATGGGCTTGCCGGAGTCAATAACCAGAATCCTCAGTTTTTTGTTAAGAAGTTCGTTGGCCGCGAACATTCCTGCAGGGCCGGAGCCGATTATTATCACGTCGTAGGAATCTTTCATTACATTAAAGAATTGGAATTTAAACATAAATCTATACTTTAGGGATTACAATCTTCCCGTTATCATCGCCAACTTCCTCGGTAGAACCATTCAGATGCAGATAACCGGTAATTGCGGCAAATATGGCATCCAGCTCATCCTTTGTCAGAAATCTCTTGTCAATGTCGCCGGATATCTTGGCCTCTATGAGTCTCTTCTGCATTTTTTTGTTGTCTGGGTCATGAAAGCCGAGAATCTTTGCAGACGTTTTTGCAGATATTTCAATCAGATTTGGATTAAATTTCTTGATTTCTATTGCAAGGGACGATCCTCTCTTTGCGAGGACCTCCATACCCCTCAGTGTCACGGGCAGTGCACCGTATTCCCCCAGCTCATCGTCACAGGGCCTGTTTCTGCCCTCGAAGATGAGTGGAGCATCTATTGCAACTATCTCTGGTTGAATCTCATTAAGTCTTTCAAGAATCTCGGAGTCCGATTTTAGAATGGAGGTAGAAACAGACTTCTCATCATCGGCGACCCTTAGAACGCAGAAACCCGTATCGTTTGTTGGGTTTCCTGCAAGGTCAATGCCGACGATTTTCACTTTTTCCGGAATTCAGTATAGCTGCATTTGCCGCAGGTGTCCCTGTCATGATGCCTTGCCATGAAGACACCGTCGCCGCACTTGGGACAGTTCTTGTTCTTCCTCTCTACCTTCTCCCCGGAAACATCGTACTTCTCCCACTTCTTGCTGCTGGGGGATTTTTTCTTTTCCTTTACGTTTCTCTTAGCCATCCTTCTTCTCCTCCTTGGTTTCCTCTACCTCGGCTGGTTTCTCTTCCTGCTTCTTCTCCGGGCCGGGTTCTGGTTTTGCTTCCTCTTTGGGTTCTTCGGGCTTGGGTTCTTCTGCAGGTTTCTCTTCGGGCTTTGGCTCCTCTTTCTTCTCCTGTTGCTTCGGCTCTTCAGGCTTTGCTCCCTCGGCTGGTTTCTCCCCGGGCTTAGGTTCCTCAACCGATTTCTCCTCGGGCTTGGGTTCTTCTGCTGGCTTCTCCTCCCCCCCTGCTGGCTTTGCTTCGGCTGGCTTTTCCTCTGCCGTCGTTTCCTTTTTCTTCTTGCCCTCGATGTTCTTCCCTATCCTATATCCCGGCTCTACCTTCATGCTCTTTTCATCCTTGTAAATCTTTGCGTAGGCAAAGGCACTCTGACTTCCAAAATCGGAATTGACAGAGTCTATTATCGTAAGATTCTTGTCGGCGCTTACCTTCGTTATCAGTTCGTTCCTTACCTCCTCAAAACCGGGAGTCTTCCCTTTATAATCAACCCTGAATCTAATCTCCTTCCTCCCAAGGAGGGGATTTTCCTTCTCTTCAAGAATTTCAATGTTCATTTTTTTTCTATATCCATCTGTTCAAGTACCTTTTTTGCTCTCTTTTTACTTTCTTCGTTGACCTTTACAACGACCAGGCCCTCGTGTGGCTGGCCATAGAGCACTACAGAGCCCGCGGGTGCGAGGTCTATTGCAGCAATGGTCAGCAGGTCCTCCTCCCCATCGACCCGTATCTTGACCCTTCCGAAGCCCGTCACTCCGGTATATATTGCCTCAAAGGATTCGGAGGTTATGTAACCTGCCGGATTCGTAATCCTTACCTCGGTCGCTTTGAAGTCTCTTATTATGGCTGGAATCGAAACGGATTCCCTCTTTATCTTTCCGTCATAGACCAAAACCTTAGGTTTGAGTCCGAATTCCAGCGCTATTTTTGATGTTTCGTCGCCGACGCATATTATGTTCTTGTTATGCCTTACTCCCTCCAGGCCGACCAATAGTTCTCCGAAGGGTTCCTTTAGCTTTTCTCTCAATGAGTTGGGAAGCTTTAGGGTTTTGCTCCTCATTTGGCTTACCGTACTTTAAGGGCATACTCCCCCGGCGTCTTTATTTCCATTATCTTTGCTATCTCTGACTTCTCGGGGTCGACTATCGCCATGTAACCGCTCCAGTATTGTGATGTTGAGCCCTTGCAAACGGGGCAGGCTTCCCCCTCGCTCAGTCTGTGACACTGCTTGCATGATCGAATCATTTTATTTCTTCTTCTCCTTTTTCTCTTTCTTTGGCTTTGTCTTCTTTTTCTCCTTTTCCTTCTGTGCCTTCTTCTCATCCTCGAGCCACTCCTTCTTCCCGAGGTATGGCTGTCTCATCGTAAGGCCTATCTTGGAGTCCGAGAACCTTGGCTTCAGGCTTACCGAAACTATCCTGGCCCTTACATAATCACTCAGCTTGAGGACCTTCTTCGACTCTTTGCCCACAAGGTTTGAATTCTTCTGGTCGTAGCCCATGAAGTCCTCAGTCACCTGAGAAACATGGACAAGGCCGTCCATGGGACCAAAATTCACGAAGGCTCCGAATTCTGTAATCTCAGTTACGGTTCCTTCAACGACCTCGTTTAATACGGGTTCGTACACAATAATTTCAAGAACTGTGTTGTAGTAGATGGCCCCATCACCAAGTATTATCTTGCCATCCCCTATCTCAATAACCCGGGTTGCCGCAAGAATGAGGCCAACCTCCCGGTCTATTCTGCCCACCATGGTGTTCTCGAATTCCGTCATGAGTGTTTCCTCCAAATCTTCGTTAAATCTCTTAGGCGGGAGTCTTACCGTGTCCTCTACAATGAGTAGTTTATACATTTTCTTTTTTGATATAGATTAGATTCTTATAAAGCCAGCATACCCCCATAAGTTACGAATAACGGCGCAAATACCAATGAGACCACGGACATCAGCTTTATAAGGATGTTTAATGAGGGACCGGATGTGTCTTTAAATGGGTCTCCAACCGTGTCTCCAATGACCGCTGCCTTATGAGCATCGGAACCCTTTCCTCCGAGGTTTCCTTCCTCTATGTACTTCTTTGCGTTGTCCCATGCGGCTCCGGAATTCGCCATCATTACAGCAAGCAGAAATCCTGTAACTATTGCCCCTGCAAGAAGCCCGCCCAGTGCTTCAGCACCTAAAAGCAGTCCAACTGTTATGGGAGTTACTACTGCAATGGTCCCTGGAACTGTCATCTCCCTGATTGCCGTCTTTGTGCTTATGTCAACGCATCTGGCATAATCTGCCTTGGCCTTCCCGTCCATCAGGCCCTTTATCTCCTTGAACTGTCTCCTGACCTCATTGACTACTTCAAAGGCGGCTCTGCCAACAGCATCCATTGTGAATGAAGAAAAGACGAAGGGTAACATTCCGCCAATAAAGACTCCCGCTATTACTCCCGGCTTCGTTATGTTTATCACATCGACGTTTGTTGCCGCAGTGTATGCCGCCATCAAAGCCAATGCCGTTAGAGCAGCTGATGCTATGGCGAATCCCTTTCCTGTTGCTGCCGTTGTATTGCCCAGTGCATCAAGAGCGTCGGTCCTCTTCCTTACCTCCTTTCCGAGACCCGCCATTTCCGTTATGCCCCCCGCATTATCGGCTATGGGGCCGTATGCATCTGTGGACATAGTTATACCAAGTGTTGAGAGCATTCCGACCGCTGCTATGGCAATTCCATAGACGCCGGAGAGTTTGAATGTTACAACGATTGCTATGGCAATAAGGATTATAGGTATCGCCGTGCTTTTCATTCCAATGGAGAGGCCGCTTATAATGTTTGTACCTGCTCCCGTTTGTGAAGAAGCAGCAACGTTCTTGGTTGGGCTGTAATGGCTTGATGTGTAGTATTCGGTTATGAGTCCTATAAGGACCCCGACAACAAGGCCCGTTACAGCGGAATAGAAGACGTTCATGTTGCCAACTGTTTGTTGCACCAGGAAGTAGGTTGCAATGATGATGAGAATTCCTGCCGAGAAAACGCCCTTTCTCAAAGCTGAAAGGAGCTGTGATGCAGTTGCATCCTCCTTTGTCGATACGAAAAATGTTCCGGCTATGGATGCGAGAATTCCGGCTCCTGCCAGGGCCATGGGGAGTATGACTCCATTTGCTCCATAAACCGCCAATCCGATAATCATGGCTGCGATTACCGAATTCACATAGCTCTCAAACAGGTCTGCGCCCATTCCGGCAACATCCCCGACGTTGTCTCCGACGTTGTCCGCAATGACCGCCGGGTTCCGGGGGTCATCCTCGGGAATTCCTACCTCCACCTTTCCGACTAAATCAGCACCGACATCAGCGCCTTTTGTGAATATGCCCCCCCCAACCCTCGCAAAGAGTGCTATCGAGCTTGCGCCAAGACCGAAGCCGACGAGTATATTGGGATCCTTCATCAATGCATAGAGGAAGTATATTCCAAGCAGGCCAAGGCCGACAACGGAGAGGCCCATTACCCCCCCACCGGAGAATGCGACTCTCAATGCACTGTTGACGCTCTTCTTTGCAGCCTCTGCAGTCCTTACATTAGCCTTGGTTGCGATATTCATTCCTATAAAGCCAGCAGCCGAGGAGCATATGGCTCCCGCAACGTAGGCTATTGCTGTCGAGGTGCCTATGAAGGTTGCCAGAACCGCCGCCATTATTATGGCGAATACCAGTATTGCAGAGTATTCCCTCTTCATGAAGGCCATTGACCCCTCATGGATTGCATCTGAGATCTCTATCATCTTCTCAGAACCGGGGCTCTGCTTCATAACCCTCTTCGCGAGGAACGCAACAAATATCAACGCGCATATTCCTGAAATCAAAGGTAAAATCGTAAGATCCATTTTATCATGCATAGAAGTGAGATTAATTATAAGCCTTCAATCAATTTAAATTGCCTAGTTAATGAGTTCCAGCCTGTTTTTGCCCCTCAGATGCACCACAGGGATTCTATATTTCCTCAGTCTTCTCTTGAGCTCCTTGTCATTGGTACATACAACTGAGCCCATATTGTCTACTGCAAATTCAAGGATGAAATCATCCACGTCGCCGTGGCTGTGTATCGTCCTGATGTGCCTGTCTCTGTCATCAATAAGCTGCAGCGCAACCTTTGCCGCTATTCCGTCGGCGCTGCCCCCCCCCTGAATTCCCTGCAATTCCTCTATGACTCCGGTAGGAACAAGTAACTCGTATCTGGCGACGATAATTCTCTCAATCTCTCGGAATATATCGACCCTGTGCTGGTGGGGAATCATCAAAAAATTCGTGTCAAGAATTAGTGTTTTCATCTCCCTTGATTGTCCCATAGCCGATGAGACGCCACCTTGCACCGAACCTCCTGCTTATGGCCACAAGGTCGTTCTCCTGCGCACATACTGGAAGTTTGAGTTCCATCCTGCCCTTCTTCGGGTCCGTGACTATGCCCACCGTCACCGCACTCCCGGCGGATAGCATCAATGCCTCGTTCTTCTGCAGAGGCACTATATTTATCTCATCCTTGCTGCCTATCAGCCTTTTCATGAGATTGACCTTTAGAGTGAGTTTGCTCCTTGCCTCGGGCAGGGTTCCGGGCTTGCCGATTACGTTTCCTGAGAGATTGTCTGATTTCGTAAGAGAGGGGTCGAGTTTCGTTCCTATGGCTATTAAGCCGCCGGGATTTGCATCCTTCAGCTGTGAATCTCCGGCACTCAGGCTAACTATCTCCGTCTTAATCGACCTGTAGACGTTCTTCTTTTTCACTCCAGGAGAAAGCTCAATCTCATCGCCCAGCTTCAGTTTACCATGGACTAGCGAGCCGCCTATGATTCCCCCCTTTATTTCCTTGGGCTTGGCTCCTGGCTTGTTGATGTCGAATGAACGGGCAATCATCATCCTGAAGTCCTTCTTGGAGTCTCTCTCCGGCGTTGGAATCTTCTCCTCTATTGCCTGAATCAGGGCATCGATGTTCGCATTGTAATGGGCAGCAATCGGGATGATGAGTGAATTCTCAGCTACTGTGCCCTTGATGAATTCCTTGATCTGATTATGATTCTCCTTCGCCTCCTCATTTGAAACCAGGTCGATTTTGTTCTGTGCAATTACGATATTCTTTACTCCCAGAATCTCAAGCGCCATGAGATGCTCTGCCGTCTGCGGCTGCGGGCACGACTCGTTTGCTGCTATGACAAGAAGGGCGCCGTCCATTATTGCTGCTCCGGACAGCATTGTGGCCATCAGGGTTTCGTGGCCCGGCGAGTCAACAAAAGAAACTCTTCTGAGAAATTCGGCCTTTGCATCGCACTTGGGGCATTTCTCGGAGGTGCAGTAGCTCTCCGACCCCTTGCATGAGGGGCATTTGTAGAAGGAACAGTCCGCATATCCCAGTCTGATGGAGATTCCTCTCTTAATCTCCTCCGAGTGCTTGTCGGTCCATATGCCTGAGAGGGACTTTGTTAATGTTGTTTTGCCGTGGTCTACGTGACCTATAAGACCGATGTTGATTTCTGACTGAGTCATATTGAAAATGAATTTTCAATAAATCAAAATTCGCCCTGCGAATTTTCATTTAGATAATAGAATAAGATTGGATTCATAAAAGCAGTTCTATGCCTTGTTTTCTTCTGCTGGTTTCTCGGCTTCTTCGGCTGGTTTTTCCTCTACCTCGGCTGGCTTCTCTTCAGGTTTTGGCTCCTCTGGTTTCACTTCCTCATCTGGTTTCTCTTCGGGCTTTGGCTCCTCTTTCTTCTCCTGCTGCTTTGGCTCTTCAGGCTTTGCTCCCTCAGCTGGTTTCTCCTCGAGCTTAGGTTCCTCAACCGATTTCTCCTCGGGCTTGGGTTCTTCTACTTTTGGTTCTTCAGCCGGCTTTTCCTCTGGTTTCTCTTCTTCTTTTGCTTCCTCGGCTGGTTTCTCTTCCTGCTTCGGCTCTTCGGGCTTTGGTTCTTCTACTGGCTTTTCCTCGGCTGGCTTGGTCTCGGGTTCCGGAGCTGGCTTTTCTTCAGTCTTTGGCTCTGTCTCAGGCGGCTTCTCGCCATCCTTCCCCTCTCCAGCGCCAATGAGCTCCTCTAGCCCCTTCCTACCCTTCTTGACTACCGTCGTATTAACCTGAGTTATGTCATCATCTATACTCTCCCCCCTTACTCTCTTCTTGCTGCGAACCTTTCTCTTGGGATGGTATCCTATCCCTCCGGTCATGAGAATCTTCGGCCTTGCGGTTCCATGGACTCCCGGCTTTATGGGAAAGCCGCATCTATCGCTGCCTCCAGTTATTTTAAGGGTGTAGCCTTCCAGGCCGAGAACCGAGCCGCTAATCTCATCGCCCAGCTTCTTGCCCTTGAACCTGATGGCCCTATCATCCTTCAGCTCCTGCTGATAGGCCTTCCCCGTCTCGGGATCCGAAATTACTACCTTTAGCTCCATTTCAAGAAGTACTCAAGATATTGGATGGGATGAATAAAAATAGCTATTTTACTTTCTTTAACCTCTCCCGGACAATCCTGCTTATCTCATTTCCGTCGACTCTGCCCTTGAATTGTGTCATTGCCTTCCCAATCAGGGGTCCAAGTGCCCTTTCGCCCATGCTCCTGACGAATTCGATATTTTCATCAATTATCCGGTCTATGTCCTTCTCTATATCCTGCAGGGATGCCTTGACTGCCTTCTTCTTGATGAGACCATCCAATTTACCAGTGAGTCCGATGGTCTCCGATAGTTCCAATTTCTTAATTTTTCCTAGGATTTCAGGAATTGTATCTTTTGAGATTCTTCCCTCGTTCACGGCCTTCAGGACATCATGGTAGTGAGGTATCTCTATCGAATCAATCTCTATCCCATATCTCTTCTTGATCTCCTTGGGTGTAGCTAGTAGGGTTGTCGCTATGAGTGATGGCTTGAGATTTTTGAATTTCCCGGCGAATTCCTCGAAATCCTCAATGAACCTCGACCTTACCAGTTGATTCGCCAGCTCATGGCTAAGGCCCAGCTTTTTGAACTCCTCAAGCCGCTCCTCGGGAAGCTTTGGAAGCTTTTTCTTTATCTCAGAAATCTTTTTATCAGTTATTGGAACGAGAGGTTCATCCGTTTCAGGGTACATTCTTGCAGAGCCTGGCAGAGGCCTCATGAATTCTGTACTTCCGTCGTCTTTTGCCCTTCTCGTCTCCTTGGGGACCCCCTCCAGTGCTGTCCTGCATCTATCAAGAACCGCTTCCAGGGCCTTCTCTGCCGTCCCTTTCTTTTCGATGACGAGGGCGAATGCGTCCTCCTTGCCGGGGGAGAGCTTCTTGGCAACCGCTTTTACCTCACTCTCCGTGATGCCGTAACCAGGGAGTTCATCGGAATGGAAGATACCCTTGACCCCGGCTATGGCTCTTGCATATTGTGCCAGCTCAGGGCCGAGTTTTCCTTTCAGGAGTCCATTGAATTTGGGCAGCTTTACAGCGACTACCTTGGAGTCCCTGTCCTTGAGAATTGAAGAGATTAGTTTTGATTTGGTATTCTTGAAAATCTTTGTTATGTCATGGAAGTCGGATTTTAGTTCCCCAGTGCTCAGCTTTCTTTTCCCGAGTTCCTTGGCTACCTCGATGAGCATCAGCTGCCTTTCCACCTCCAGCTTTACGACCTTGGAGATGATGCGGAGGTCCTGCACTCCCTTGGCCTCTATTCTCTGCCCACCTTTGATTGATACGTTGAGGTCCTGCCTTATGGTCCCAATGCCTCTCCTGACCTTCCCCGTCGCCCTGAGAATCATGCCAAGCTTTTCTGCAGTTTCCCTGGCCTGTTCCGGGCTCTTTATGTCCGGGTCGGTTCCAATCTCTATGAGGGGGATTCCCAGTCGGTCTAATCTATAAGTAGTTTTATTGCCTTCCTCGGATATCTTCCTGGCAGCATCCTCCTCAATGCAGATATTGGGAATTCCGACCCTGCCGGAATCCGTCTCAATGGAGCCGTCCATTGCAATGAGAATGGTCCGCTGGAAGCCGGAGGTATTTGAGCCGTCTATAACCGTCTTTCTCATGACTTGTAACTCGTCTACAGGCCTTGCATTCAGAAGGAGCGATACTTCCAGTGCTATGTTCAACGCCTCTTCGTTCAGGTCATGTGGCGGCTCTTCATCCAGTTCGACAAGGCAGTTGGTGTCAGAATATGCCTGGTAGATTATCTCCTTGCCCCTGAGGAATTCATGAAGGGCGGCAGGGTCTATGTCCCCCACCTCTCCAGCAACCGCTCTCAGTTTCCTCCTTATGGTGAGGTGAGGCTCGTCGTCCCTAATCTTGGAGGGGCAGGAACAGAACAGCTTCTCTGTATCCAGCTGCTGGTGGATTTCGATGCCGCATTTGAGGCCCAGCTTTTTGTAGTTGAGAGTCATCTTATTTATTATTTTCGACTAAATCACGAAGAGCTTTAACCGCAGGGAATATTGCAAAAAGACCAAATAATGCAATTATAATTTGGTAATTTCTTTCCCTCTCTTGTTGGCGAATATCATCTAGAGAATAGACACGGATATTTTGAGTATAATAAACAATTGGGTAAGTGGCATATCTCCATTCATCTACTTCATCTCCTCCATAATAACTCGAAAGCTTCCAGCCAAATATAACATTCAGTGTTTGTCTACCTGATTTTTGAATATTAAATTTCTGTTGGGCATAGAACCAGTCATCTTCACTATATGTCCTGTTGGGTAGTTCACTACAATCAGGTTCATAACCTGCAGTATATTCACAAAACGATACAGTTCTATATGAGACCATAGTCCACGTTATTGGTATCTCACCTTGCTCTCCCTCTTGCTCCTCTACTGGACGATATATCTTCGCTTCAAATTTTTTAAAAACATCCTTCAATGCTGTAAAATCACAAATAATTTGTTTATTTTCTTCAAACATTTTACCTTCAGGTTCACAAAAAATTGAGCTAGGAACTGTCATATTAAGTGTGTTACCTCTAAGATGCTCTTCAAATTCTTTGGGTGATACCTCAAAAACACTATCTTTTTCTCTTATCTCATCACGTACGCTAGGAAGGTATATTAGATAACTGTCTCCGACTCTTTGGTCGCTATACCCTTTGTATACTAACTGTAATTCTTGATTGGATATTGACCCCACCCCCATAATGTCATGGGCAACATAGATAGCAAGTAGGAAAAGCACTATTGAAAAAACTGCCCAAATCCAAGGATGTTTACGCAAGGGTACTACAATATCTACCCATGCCTTCTTTATCTTAATCCAAAATTTTGACCATAACCGACTCGGCCATGACTTTTCTCCCTTTTGAATTTCTACCATCTTCAGCAGTTATGATATAGAGAAGAAATCATATATTAGCGGTTACAACAAAATCTGCAAGTAGCGAATCAGAAAAATAAACAAAATATACACCAAGTTTGTATAACTGTTCCCTGTCGTAATATTTATTCTGAAATGAGAGCAATAAAAACTGTTAAAGTACCTCTGCATTTTGGGTTAACTGAAAGGAAGTACCGAAAACTGGATAAGCTTACGGCGAGGCATACTTATGCAGTAAGACTCTTCTGCGAGAAGATAGATGAAAGAGAGGATGTTCCAAAGACCAGACAGGATGTTCGTGCATACACTCCAGAGATTAGTGCTGAAGTAAACCTATCTTCTGGTTTTATCCAGCAGGCTGAGGACAAGGTTCTGTGGATGTACCGGCAGTATAGGGAAGCACATAAGGTATGGAAGAGGAAGCTAAGTAAAGCCAAAAAAGGAACGAATAAGTATAACAAACTACTGAAGAGAGAACCCTCCAGGCCATACACCGGCAAGAGAAGCAAGCTCAAGAAAATACCTATCAGACTGGATTATAGAACTGGAAAGATCAGAGAAGTAGATCTAAAGTTGACCAAGTGGCTCATAGAAATTTCCACTCTAAAAAAGCATGAACTAATGGCTTTACTCCTTAATCCGTCTAAGTATCACATCCAACAGCTTGAATCTGGCAAGATAAGAGACTTTGAGCTTGTCAAAAAAGGCAGGAAATATTATGCTCACATCTCAGTTAAATATGAAGTTCCTACTCAGCCTATTCAAACTATTCAAGGGGTTGACCTTGGAGTGAGGAGGGATATAACCTCGGTGAGGTTGCCACTCACTTCAACCAACTTCCAGATAGTCAGGAGGGCTGAGAAGAAATCTGAACTGAAGAAGCTGAATGACAGAGTGAGCCATCTGAGAAGAAAAGAGCAATGGGAAGTCCTGAAGAAGCTAAGGGATAAGCGGATGAATGTAGCGGAAGACCATGACAGAAAGATGAGTAAAGAGTTCGCTGCAACTTGCCACAACTCTTTAGTTGTAGTAGGAAATCCAGAATATATAGCGTACAATCACTATAAAGGTAATGGAGATAGAGTAGGTAGAAGGATTCTCAGAAACTGGTCTTTCTCACGGACAGCAAACTGGATAGTCCACCAGTGCAAGAAGCAAGGCATTCCAGCAGGAAAGCTGAATGAATGGTGGACTTCCTCAAGGTGTCACAAGTGCAACGGAAAGGTTCGGAGGACAAAAAGCAGAATCGTTTGCAAGAAGTGTGGCATGCAATACGATGCCGACTTTAATGCATCGATAAACATTCTCTTGCGGGGCAGAGCCCAACTGGAGAATAAGTCCAGTGAGCTTCACAAGGCATTGAAGCAAAACCTGGCGGGGGCTACAGATGAACTAGCCCACGAACTGGAGATGATTTCCTATAAATGGGATGAGTCCAGAAACCTCGACTCGAATTTATGCAGAGGTAGTTCACTATTGTGATATTATAGTTAAATCACATCAATGGAAACAGAAACCAAAATCTTCCTCAGCAAGAGGTTCAAGGATTACTACTGGAAGACCCAGGCGCCAGCGCCTCCGGATATCGAGATGAGGGAATTCGGATTCGGGACGCTTGAGACCAAGATAAAGGCAAGGCACAGGGCCTTTAAGAATTCCACCGAGCTGGGGAACTTCCTGAAGAGGGATGCGCCGTTCTACATTTCATATTCTGCAGCATACTATGAATTTCCCGGCAACCAGCCAATGTCAAGCAAAAACTGGCTTGGAGCGGATTTGGTGTTTGACCTTGACATGCCTATGGAATTCCTCAGCTTGGAGAAAATGGACGAGGTGAAGAGAGAGACATTGAACCTGGTGGAATTCCTCGAAAATGATTTCGGGTTTTCAGAGAAGGACGTGGAAATAAATTTCTCGGGCAGCAAAGGCTACCATCTGAGGATAAGGAATGAGGGGGTCAGGGGTCTGGGCAGGGACGAGAGGAGGGAGATCGTTGACTATGTAAGTGGCAGCATCGAAATCAAGGAATATTTCAAGTGGGGTAAAGAGGTTACTACAAGTAGTGGGAAGGGTAAACACGTTACTATTATAAGAGGCCCAATCTCATCGGATAGTGGCTGGGCAGGAATAATCTACTCAGGGCTTTACAATTTTATCAGAGATTCGAGCATAAAGGAACTAGAGAGTGTGAAAGGGATAGGTGAAAAGAAAGCGAGAGAGATTTATGATAACAAAGAAAGGATTCTAAAGGAACTCAAACTTGGTAGATATAACTATATCCCTGAGATTGTGACGATAGATGGTTCATCAACCAAGGATGGACAAGGTTTTTTTATAAGAAGTGTAAGTTCACCGCTTGTTGATAGAATAATCCACGAGAAAGCCATAAAGACCCTGGGTGCTGAAGACACAGACAAGATGGTGACCATAGATACCGCAAGGATTATGCGGCTGCCGGACAGCCTTCACGGCGGGAGCGGGCTGAAGGCAAGCATTGTTGACAATATTGATAAGTTCAACCCCTTGGTTGATTCTATTTCTTTTTCAGATGATGAAGTAGAAATTGAATTGAATAAGAAAGTACCGAAATTTGATTTCAACGATAATATATTTGGGCCGTTTTCAGGCAGAGTCAAGGTCCCGGAGTACTGCGCTGTCTATCTGTTGCTGAAGGGCTGCGGGGAGATTATGAGAGGGAGTTGATGAAGTCGTTCAGCTCCTTTATCCACCTGATGGCGGGATGCCCTTTGCCGAGTTTCTTCTCCATCTTTTTGATTGTTTCCGAGATGGGGACATACTCTTTATCGGCGGTGAGGTTGTCCGCATGCGCAATTACCTTTTCCTCGAGGGTTTCGAGGAGGTAGTCTCTCGCGGGTAGTCCGAGGGAAGCTGCCTCTTCCTTATCTATTCCGGCACCCAGATGGACTTCACATATTCTCGCAAATTCTGAGAATTCTGAATTCCTCAAGATTTCAGAGCCCTTGATTCCGTGGTCTATACCATGGCTCTTTGAGCGGCCGATGTCGTGGAGGATTGCGCCAATCTCAACAAAATCGGGGTCTATATCATGTCCGTTTGCTTTGATTCTGTCGGCGATTTCCCTCGCCTTTTTTGAAACAGCCAATGAGTGATTGACTATATCCTCAGCACATAGTTCCTTCAGAAAGAGTAGCGCCTTATTTTTTCTTCTTCTTGAGAATTCTGTTGATTTTTGCAATTTGACCGTTTAGTTGTCGTACGGTTTTGGTATTATTGAACTCCGTGAGCGCTCCATTGCATTCAGGGCACATGAAGTTGAGCTCCATTGCCCTCCCCATCGCGACCTTGCTGCAGGAGCATCCGAAGAAGGCCGTGTCCTTTTCGGATTCCAGCTGGCCGTTCAACTCCTCGAGGGTCTCCTGGAGATATCCATCCAGGTACTCATCAACCTTATCCTCCCTCTTCATCCAGAGGTAGGTGTACCAGCCAGTTTTCTTGTTCTTCATGCGGTCGTATTCAACCAGACCCTTGGCATGGAGGTCATTGAGTAGAGTCCTTACTATGGTCGCCTTTATCCCAAGCTCCCCAGCAATATCCTCGTCGTGCTTGGGTTTGGAAAGCTTCTTCATAATCTCCACATGGTCGTTACTCATACTCATAGTAAGAACATCAACTAGTACTGGATTAAGGCTTACTTTAGATACCATAGTATATTATTGTGTATTCGAGAAATAAATATTAAGGAATATGGATGAAATCCTCAATATTGTATGGATTACCTTTTTGCCCTTCCTGGAACTGAGGGCTTCCATACCATATGGTATCCTTAAAGCCAACCTGAACTGGGCCCTGGTATTCCTTGTTTGTGTGGTTACAAACATAATTCTGGGCGCAGTGTTATATCCCCTGATAGATACGATAATAAGGATATTCACCAGGATAGGATTTATCGATAACCTGTACAGGAGGTATGTCAGGAGAACCCAGAAAAGGATTGACATGTATGTGAAGAAATACGGTTATCTGGGGGTTGCAATCTTCATAGGGATTCCATTGCCTGGCTCGGGAGTATACTCCGGGGCACTGGCAGCCCACCTGATCGGCCTGGACTATAAGAAATTCATAATAGCAGATATTATCGGCGTTCTGATTGCGGGGATTATTGTAACGATAGTGTCATTGACTGGTGTCGAAACATTTGATTTCTTCATAAAGATAATCTAGATTATTCCTTCCCGTATTTCTCCTGGAATTCCTTGTCTATCTCGTCAAGCTCCTTGGCCAGCTCCGGCGTTTCGGGCAGCTCCAGCTCCTCCCCTTCGGCCGGCTCTTCCTCTGCTTCTGGCTTCTCCTGCTCGGCTGGCTTTGGTTCCTCTTTCTTCTCTGGCTCAGGTTTCGCTTCCTCGGCTGGCTTCTCTTCGGCGGGTTTCTCTTCAGGTTTTGCTTTCTCTTCAATTGGCTTTCCCTCTCCGATACGGGCCTTCATCTCCTCCTTCTTTTTGAAGTACCTGTTCCTGATGATGAGGAATGTTATGAGCATGACGACACCTACTCCTATAGCGTAGGGTGCTCTTTTCTGGTTTTTCATAAAGAAATCCGTGATTGGATTCGGTGTTTCATCCTCATCGATGGGTACAATCGTCACAAGGAGTGTGGTTGGGGAGATGGTCGTAATGTTAGTGATTGTACTCGTGGTTGAGGTTATATTCTCCACGGTGACGTTCTCCAGATGCCCCTCCCGGTTTATGTCGTCTATCAGGGAGCTGCACGTTTCGATTCCCTCGGGATGGTTAATCTCGACGTAGAGCCATCTGGCTCTTTCTGCGAGCACTTTTGCGTTGAGATAGTCATTCATAAGATACTTCATCATTGCCTGGTTGTAGAGGGACCGCGCTTCTATCTCCTTGTTTCTGTTTATGCCTTCCTGTATTTTCTCAAGCAATGAATCGCACTTTGATATCCCTGTAGGGTCATTGATTTCAGAATATAGCCCCTTTGCTATCTCAGTAAATTCCATTGCCTTCTGGTAATTCTCCAGGCCATAGTTTTTTTCTGCAAGCGAGTAATGGATGGTGGCATTATGCCCTATTATGAGTCTCTCCGATATCTCATAGCTATAAACGGTGTCCTCCGACGTGAGTATAATCTCCTGATAGCCGTTGTTGTCCATATCCGTGGATAGAATGTTGTCAATGCCCTCGAATATCCAGAATTCCCTCTTGAGTCTACCGTCTTTATCCACGACATATACGCTATTGGATGAGGCAACCAGCACCTCCTCCTCCTCGTCCAGGTCAATGTTCCTGATGGAGAAGTCCCGGACTACGTCACCCTTGAGCCTGTACTCCCAGATGTCCTCGCCTTCTCTCTCGATGACTGCTATTCCATTAACGTTTGTTGCCCTGAATTCGGCAATAATCTCTTCATTTCCGTTCCTGTCGATGTCAGATATCTCTATCTTTTTGACGGTGCCATCACGAGGGTAACTCCAGAGGAGTCCCAGGTCTTTGTCCAGTGCATATACATTATCGCCTGAGCCAACCACTATTTCCTCGTCCTGGTCATGAAAGAGGTCGGATGTGCTTAAACCCCACACCACATCATCAAAGACGTAGTTCCCAAGAACGCTCCCGTTTTCTATCAAAACGTAAACGGAGCCGTTGTTCATCTCATAGGAAACACGATGCCAGCTTGCATTATGAAGTATATCACTGCAGTTATAGATGAGGGTATCAAAACCGGGGCGGTCTTTGTAACTGCAGATTGTTTCAATCCAATCACCATATTCCATCATCCAGTCGGTATTGGCCCCTCCGGTTCCGACTATTATCTCATCCGTTCCGTTGTTGTCCAGATTTGAGATATGGATTGTTCTTATCCACTCACCCATGTCCTTCAGCTCACTAATCTCATCGTCACTTATGACGTACAGTTCCCCCTTATTCCTTATCGTTTCATAGAGGTACTCCGTCTTTTCAGTTGCTTCTGTCCCTGTGAATTCAAACCATGTATCGTTGGAGCGCTCCCTCAACGTAAATCCAGTGCCGGCTAGAATTTCATTCCCAGTCCTGTTGTCTATGCTTCCGACAGCCAGCGCATAGATTTCTCCGTCCGAATCGATAGTATATTCCTTCTCCAGCTCCCCTTCAGAATCCAGGATATAGATGCTCCTTGAAGCAGCTACAATAATCTCGGTCGAGCTGTCGTTGTCCCAGTCATCCGCTATGATGGCTGTAATTCTGGAGGGAAACTGACGCTCCCATTCCAGTATGATTCCCTGCTCTTCCTCAGCCACTGGGGTTGTTGAGACTAATATCAAGAAAACCGCCAATAAAGCCCATTTCGCTGACATTTTTAATCCTTTTTTCTGTTTATTAGATAATGTGAGAATCAATTATATATTATAGCGATTACAAAATTTATCGGTTAAATTCTCTCGTAGAGAATCTCCCTCCCGCGTATTGCCTTCTCCTTGATCTCGTTCAGGTCGGGAATATCCCCTAAGTCAGAAATAGTTAATTTATGCAAGGATTTAGATAAATGTAGGATTCTCGTAGTGAATTTTTCTTTTATAAAAAATATTTGACACGCGGGTTTTGCCCGTATTTTGCGGGCGTTCCAATGTCAGGAAAATTTGTTTCTGTTCTCGGTTTGGCGAGACCTTATGGGGCTCACAACCGAGCCTTTGGCTCGGGTGTGTGTCTGACTGAAAGTCAGCCACATCCACCCCTATAAGTGTCTCGCCTTCAATGTCCAAGGCCGAGAACCTGTTATTTTCTTTTGCAGGAACGCCCGCTTTGAAATTAAATAGGGCAAAACCCTAATTGGTTGTTTTGTGTGTGGGCTAGTGTGGTCTTTGCTCTGGAGGTAAAAAATGGATGCAAAAGCTGAACTGGAAGGAAACTATCTCAGACATCATCCGTCTGAGAAGGAACTGGATAGGTACGAACAGGAATATCTTGAATCCTGTTTGATGCCTGAAATGGAGGAGAGGCACTACAAAAAGTTAGGCGCTACGGAGGAGCATAATCACTTTTCCGGTGCTCTCGCACAAGCATTTTGGTATTCTACAACAAAGGGGTAACAACAATGGTGCCATTAAAGGTAAATAGAAACTATCGATTCAGGCTCTATCCAAGCAGGGCTCAGGAAATGAAGTTGCTGGAAACCTTAGAGAGTTGTAGATGTCTCTACAACTACTTTTTAGGGGAGTGGGAAGGTAAAGATAAAATTCCGTCCCGCTATAATTTGCAAGCCGAGCTCCCAGAGTTGGCAAGGGAGAATCCTTACTATGCTAATATTCATTCCAAGACAAGACAATATGTTCTTTTTCAACTCTATAGCAACCTAAAGGCACTTAGTAAACTGAAGAAGAACGGTAGAAAAGTTGGAAGGGTTAGATTCAAGAAGCAGGGTAGATTCAAAACGTTCGTATACAACCAGAGTGGTTTCAAGCTCATTGATAATGGAAATCGGTATCAGAAACTCTGGTTATCCAAGATAGGTGAGATACCCATCAGAGCCCATAGGAAGGTTGAAGGGAAGATAAAACAGGTTTTTGTGAAAAGAACGCCTTCTGGAAAGTGGTTTGCTATTCTTTCTGTAGAAACTAAACCAAAAAAGTTAGGCACTACGGGCAAAGCTATTGGATTGGACCTGAACATAGATAACTATTTGACAGATAGTAATGGGGAAAGAATAGAACATCCTCACATTCTCCTGAAACTTGAAGAGAAACTCAAGAGAGAGCAAAGAAAGCTATCAAGAAAAAATAAAGATTCAAGGAACCGAGTGAAGCAGATGCTCAAACTTACAAGAATCCACGAAAGAATAACTGACAAACGAAGGGACTTTCTGCATAAACTATCACACTACTATGTAAATAGCCATGATATCATAGGTGTAGAGGATCTAACAGTAAGAAAGATGATGGAATCTTCTTACAACGCCAAGAACACGGCAGACTCTTCATGGTCAACCTTCATTCAAATGCTGTCCTACAAGGCGGAAGGTGCTGGTAGGGTGCTTGTGAAGGTATATCCAAAAAACACAACACAAAATTGCAGCAGATGCGGCAACCGCGTCTATAAGCAGGTTTGGGTTAGAACTCACCGCTGTCCTGCTTGTGGCTTGGTAATGGACAGAGACCACAATGCTGCGATAAACATACTGAATAAGGCTCTCAAAGAGGTAGGGTCGGTGCGACCCGAACTAACGCCTGTAGAGATGATACCCCTACCCCATCCAATGGATGGGGCATGTCTCGTCAAGGAAGCAGGAAGCCCAAACGCTTTAGCGAGTGGGTAACTCACCTAAATATTTATTAGTAGAACCGCAATTCAGAATATCCAAGGATTTTTATTCTTGGATCTAATTTTCTCATTATATATGCATCAGTCCCATTATCTTTATAATCCATACCGCTCAGTGTGTGGCTTTTCATCATCGAAAATGATTTCCCAAGAGGATATAGGCGGGCTCTTGAATAAGTATAATCTGAAAGACATCACAGTCGGGGCGCTGGGCTCGCATTCCGCTCTTGACATATGCAGGGGGGCGAAGGAGCACGGTTTTAGGAATATCGTCGTCTGCCAGAAGGGCAGGGAGAAGACCTATGAACGGTATTATAAGAGCGGTGATGGACTGGGAGTGGTTGATGAGACAATAATACTCGAAAAATTCGCAAACGTTACAGATAATAAAATCCTTACAGAATTGCAAAAGAGGAATACCATCTTTCTTCCCCACCGCTCCTTTGAGGTCTATGTGGGCTTTGATAAGATTGAGAATGAATTCCTCCTGCCGTTATTTGGCTCAAGGGCAATGCTAAGGGCTGAGGAGAGGGACGCCCCCAGGAATCAGTACTATCTCATGGAGAAGGCGGGAATTCCCTTCCCCAGGGTTTATAAGAAGCCCGATGATATTGACAGGCTCGTTCTTGTCAAGGTAAGTGAGGCTCACAGGACCTATGAGAGGGCGTTCTTCTTTGCCTCGAGCCCTGAAGAGTACCAGAACAAGTCTGATGAACTGCTTGCTGCAGGGACCATAACGGAGGACGCCCTGAAGAAGGCAGTCGTAGAGGAATTCGTCGTCGGGGCACAGGTAAATTTCAACTACTTTTACTCCCCCCTGGATGACAGGCTTGAATTGCTGGGCACAGACACGAGAAGGCAGACCAACCTGGACGGGATTCTCAGGCTTCCGGCGAAGCAGCAGCTTGAGGTCATGAAGTATATAGATATGAAGACCGTCGAGTCTGGACATATAGCATGCACTGTCAAGGAGTCTTTGCTGGAGCAGATTTTCGAGCTGGGGGAGAAGTTTGTGAAGGTCTCGAAGAAGGAATACGCCCCGGGCATCATAGGTCCCTTTGCCCTGCAGGCCACCTTTACTCCGGGGCCGCCGAAGGAAATTGCAGTAGTCTTTGACATAAGCCTCAGGGTCCAGGGCTCCCCCGGAACAAAGTTTACTCCCTACTCCGAGTATCTCCATGGAAGGGGGATTTCAGTCGGGGAGAGAATTGCAATGGAGCTCAAGAAGGCAGTTGATGAGGAACGGGTTCAGGAGATTGTAACATGATTTCCAAGGAAGATATTCACAAGGTGCTAGAAGGCTATGACAAAAAGAAGCTTACCATAGCAACGATAGGGAGCCATACCGCCCTGCAGATTATGAAGGGGGCAAAGGATGAGGGCTTCAGAACCCTTGTTATCTGCAGGCCCGGGAAGGAGGATTTCTACGGGAGGTTTGGTATTGCCGATGATATTCTCTCGGTCAAGGAGTACATAGACATCCTCGATGATGAATTCCAGCAGAAATTAATAGAGAAGAACGTAATTCTCATTCCCCACGGTTCGTTCGTTGAATATGTGGGGGCAAAAAATATAGAGGATAAATTGAGGGTTCCGGTCTTTGGCAACAGGGCCGTTCTGGGCTGGGAGTCTGACCGGGGCAGGGAGAGGGAATGGCTCATAAAGGCAGGGGTTAGAGTTCCTAGAGAATTCGACAGACCAGAGGATATCGACTGCCTCTCGATAGTAAAATTCCCCGGCGCCAGGGGTGGAAGGAATTACTTCCTGGCCAAAAATGCGGTAGAATTCGAGGAGAATATAAGGGGGATGAAACTGGAGGATAGGGAGAATTTCACAATCCAGGAGTACATAATCGGGACACGGTTTTATCCGCACTACTTCTACTCGCCCCTGAAGAACAGGGTCGAGCTGCTCGGCATCGACATAAGGTACGAGACTAATGTAGATGGCGTTGCGAGAATCTCCCACCTCCTTGGTGAGCATCCCAATCCGAGTTTTGTCGTTGCAGGAAATATACCCGTCGTTGCGAGGGAGTCTCTCCTTCCCAGGATGATGGACATAGCCGAGAACCTGGTAAAGGCATCAAAGGACCTGTTCAAGCCGGGCATGGTCGGGCCTTTCTGCATCGAGAGTATCTGTACCGAGAACCTGGAGTTCATCGTATTTGAGATATCTGCGAGGATTGTCGCCGGGACGAACCTCTACATGCAGGGCTCGCAATATTCACAGCTACTCTACGATGAACCAATGAGCACCGGCAGGAGGATTGCGAGGGAGATAAAGGATGCCGGGAAGGAGAATCTAACTAGAATAGTACTATGAATGACGATAATTGGCATTCTCTCGATATCGCGGATGTATTCAGAAAACTGAATAGTAAAGAATCTGGGCTCAATGATGCTGAGATAATAGACTAAAGAGCTTAATAATTATTGTTGAATCGAATTATTCAACAAAGCGGTTTTCTACAGAGCCGATTTTTTACCATTTCCATCCATCCTTATTTATTTCAGAGTTCTCACATTGCATCCTCTATCCTGTCAAAGGCTTGAGAAAGCAATTCAACGTTAGCACTACCGTAGCTTATTCTAACACACCCTTTACCGCATGAACCAAACGGACTTCCAGGGACCACTCCGACTCCTGCCTCAAGCAGTTTTTCACTAAATGCCAAGTCGTCGACACCAAAATATGGGAAAACATAGAATGCTCCTGACGGCTTAACGCATACACAATCCAACTCCCTGATACGTTCCATTACGTAGTCACGACGCCTCTTAAATTCAGAGACCATTCTGTCGGATTCTTTCCGGGCTTCATTCGTGAAAGCAGTAAGCGCCCCATACTGGGCGAATGATGTGCAGCAGCTCAGCGACTGCCCTTGTATTAGATTCATTTTATCCACTAATTCCCTGTTGTAGCAGGCTGCGTAGCCGAGCCGCCAGCCAGTCATACTGTATGTCTTGCTGAAGGCGTTAACCGTTAAAACGTTTTCATAGTCTCTAGCAGGACTGTAGAACTTGCCATCGTATACGAAACGTTCGTACACTTCGTCTGATATCACGAAAATATTTTTTCTCAAACAGATATCCATTATCTCTCGGATAAGCTTCTTGGAGATTACCGCACCGGTTGGGTTGCTCGGGGAATTGAGTATCAGTACCTTCGCACTTGTTTTTTCAAAACGGTTCATGTATTCCGTGCCTGGTATGAACCCCTTTTCTGGCTTAAGGGGAAACCAGTCGACTTCACCGCCGGCTAGATACGCCATTGGTTCATAGCTAACCCAGCAGGGGTTTTGCAATGCCACAGTATCTCCTGGACCGATTAACGCCTGCAATGCCTCATACAGGATTTGTTTTCCGCCACCACTGAGTATGACATCATCAGCATCCAAACCATTGATGCCGTTTTCACTAACAAGCTTGTTGGCAATCTGCTCCCTTAGCTCAGGTATACCTTTTGTTGGCGTATAGTGTACTTTCCCCCCATCTAATGCTTTCTTAGCAGCATTCTTGATCACTTGAGGTGTGTCAAAGTCTGGTCGACCTATTGTTAAATTTATTACGCCTGGTTTTTTAGCCAGAGCATTATATTTAAATGTTGCTGAAGGCTTCACATTCAACATCCTGCTTGCGAATTTCAAATCCATTTTTACTCTTTCTTAGTCTACATTACGGCGGTTGTACTGTCATAATCTTCTTAGCCTGCTTGGGATATTTAGCTATGAAAAGTAATTCGTCTTCTGTAACGGGCTTCTGTGTGTGAACATTTGAGTACCTGATAGGCTCAAGTATCTCCTGCGCCTCCTCCTTGTTCTTGAATTTAACATCATAGGGTAGTTACGCTGGAAAAATAATTCAATGATTCTAGTATCGCCTCTTTGTTGAATTCTTGTTTTGAATCAACAACTTCAGCAATTTTTTGGACAGTGATGCCACTACAGCCCGAGCTTCGAAGTTCTGCCTTCAAGTCACACGCATATTCTTCTAATTCAACCCATAGTTCACAATTAGCTCTCCAGATATCTTTGATGTTTTTGTATTCTGTGACTGCCTCCGAAACAAGAAAATCCGTAACTAGCTCCTCTAGATGATTGGGTAGTGCATAGAGAGATAAGATGCTTTTTATTGATGAATATATGAAATAATTTCTCTTCTGAAATTTTGCGGCATATTTCTTGCAAGCTACCTTTTTATACGTTAATGCGACAGTATCGATCATTTTTTCATTTTCTAGCCACCCCTGATTTGATGGCCGCTTCGGCCACTGCACCTGAAACCCATTTTTTTAGCCGCTTATCAATTGGTTTAGGTAGGATATATTCTCTGCCGAATTCCAGCTTTTTCAAATTGTATGCTTTCAGAACATAATCAGGCACCGGTTCCTTAGTTAAGGCCGCTAATGCCTTGGATGCTGCTAATTTCATTTCTTCGTTTATTTCGGTTGCTTTGACGTCTAAAGCCCCTCGGAATATGAATGGAAATCCAAGCACGTTATTTACTTGGTTTGGGTAATCTGATCTTCCAGTAGCCATAACCACATCATCTCTTGCCTTAAAGGCATCCTCCGGCAATATCTCAGGTATGGGATTGGACATAGCAAAAATAACGGGATTGGAAGCCATTGACTTGACCATTTTTTGGGTGACACATTTGCCCACACTTACTCCGATAAAAACATCAGCGTTCTGCATAGCCTCTGCTAAAGTTCTGTCTTGCGTCTCTGTCGCATACCTTTTTTTATAGGGATTCATGTTTTCTTTTCTTCCTTTGTAGATGGTGCCTGAACTGTCGCACATTATTAAATTTTTTGCTCCGGCTGTTCGACAGATTTTTGCGCATGCTATGCCTGCTGCTCCGGCTCCATTGAATACTATTTTTATTTTATCTATTTTTTTTCCAATTAATTCCAGGCAGTTATATAATCCTGCTAGGGTAATGATCGCTGTTCCGTCTTGATCATCGTGAAAAACAGGTATGTCTAGCTCCTTCTTCAGTCTTTTTTCGACCTCGAAGCATCGGGGAGCTGAAATATCTTCCAGGTTTATTCCTCCAAATCCGGGCGATATGAGTTTTGTTGTTTTTATTATTTCCTCTGTTTTCTGGGAATCCAAACATATCGGGAATGCATCAACGTCTGCAAATTTTTTGAACAAGACGGCTTTTCCTTCCATAACAGGTAAGGCAGCTTTTGCCCCTATATTTCCTAATCCTAGGACTGCGCTGCCGTCGGTTACCACAGCTACCATATTTCCTTTAGCTGTGTAATCAAAGATTTTGTTTTCTTTTTTAGCTATTTCTTTGCATGGCGCAGCCACTCCAGGCGTGTATGCAAGGCTTAGATCGTTTTGGTTTTTGATTGGTTTAGTTGGGTTTATTTCTATTTTTCCTGGTTTTCCCTGTGAATGATATGAAAGGGCTTGTTTGTTCATTATTTTTTGGGCGTCCTTTGAGTTCTTTTTCTTTTTCATAATTCTCATATTTTTATAACAACTGTTGATTATATTTTAATATTCTTATTTATTCACCATACAATAAAAAACTAAATTCAAAAAATAATTAATAAAATTCAAGAGTAATTATCTACTCTTGATATTTTTGCCATTTATTTTCCAGATCTGGGTCTTTCACTCTATCCATAATATATTGAGCGTATTCCTCCCCGGTCGCTCCATCTGATCTTCCAGTTAGTTTGATTTTGCGCTCGTACTGGCTGCATATTTCAAGTGCCATATCCAACCTCTTGGATTCCTCATTGTAACCTATATGGTTCAAAAGCATGGCTCCACACTTGATCATACTCGAGGGATCAGCGTACTGAGATCTTCCTTCCTCGACCATTCTAGGCGCAGTGCCGTGGATAGCCTCAAACATGGCGTAGCGTTTTCCAATGTTTGCACTTCCGGCTGTTCCAACACCGCCCTGTATCTGAGCTGCTTCGTCCGTTAGAATATCGCCATAAAGGTTTGGCATTACAACCACCCTGAATTGACTTGCTCTTGCAGGATCAATAAGTTTAGCGGCCATAATATCAATGAACCAGTCATCCCATTCAACCTCAGGGTAATCTTTTGCCACTTTTTCAGCAACTTGAAGGAATTTACCGTCTGTTGTTTTAACAACATTTGCTTTAGTCACGACAGTAACCCGGTTTATGTTGTTTTTCTTTGCATAATCAAAAGCAAGGCGAATAATCCTATCAGAGCCCTGGGTCGTGATCACCTTGAAATCAATTGCTAGATCATCGGTAACATCAACACCTTTGCTTCCAAGAACATAAGCCCCTTCTGTGTTCTCTCTGAAAAACATCCAATCTATGCCTTTTTCAGGCACTTTCACAGGACGCACGCAAGCAAATAAATCAAGTTCACGTCTCATTGATACATTAGCACTCTCAATATTCGGCCAAGGATCTCCTGTTTTAGGAGTGGTGGTCGGTCCCTTGAGTATTACATGACATTTCTTTATTTCTTCAAGAACATCATCAGGGATCGCCTTTACTACCTTAGCACGGTTCTCTATGGTTAAACCCTCTATCACCCTGAATTCTATCCTCCCCTTTTCCACCTCATCTTTAAGTAAGAATTCAAGTACATTTTTTGCATGCTCACAGATCATAGGTCCGATACCATCACCACCCACAACACCGATTATAATCGGGTCCAATTCTTTATAATCTATCCAATCTTGCCAAGACTTCATAACTTCAACACGCTCAAGTTGTTCCTTAACAATTTCTCCAAAATGTTCCTTTGCTTTTTCAATCGCCTCATTATTTTCCGTCATTTTATTTCACCTCCTCGGGCTTATCAGACATCATATGGAGTATATCATCCCAAGGCCTTGGAATACCCCCTATCTCTTTACCTTCTCCATATTCTCCTTCAACGAGATGTTCTTGCAATATTTCCTCTACCATATTATTTGCCATTTCAACACCCTCACCATTTTTTAACTACTACTAGTAGTTAATATTTATATGATTAGCTGTATAAATAATCATGGACAGTGAAACTGTAGAGTACTTCAAGAAGATTGGATTAAACTCGTACGAAGCTGCGGCCTATTTCTCGCTGGTTAAGTGGGGGATGTTGAATGCAAAACAAGTCGCCAAGTACAGCAACATCCCAACACCAAAAATATATTCTGTACTCGATAATCTGGAGAGAAAAGGGTTTGTCTTGGAAAAACCCGGAAGGCCTGTATTCTACAAATCAACAAAGCCAAAGCAAGCAATAAAAAAATTTGTAAAACACAAAACAGACGAGCTACAGACAACAGAGAGCAAGTTAATACATAAGTTAGAGGATAGCGGGGGGAAATACCCGAAACCAACAGAATTGATTTGGTCTGTTGAGGGACGAGGAAATGTGTACACTGAACTCGAGCGTATGATGCAATCAGCGAAAAAACATATCTACATCATAAAGACAGAAAACGGTGCAATACGTCTCTGGAAGACGCACAGAGAGTTATGCAAGAAATCCCATGAAAGAGGTGTTAGGATAAGGCTGATAGTTCCAATCACGAAACTTACAAGCGAGTATATACAAGAGTTCAGGAAGTACATGGATGTGCGACACCTGGATGGAGACAAGATAAATGTGAGGATGATGTCTTTCGACAGAAAACAGGTTTTATTATTTGAACCTGTACCAGACGACACTGAACTGGAAGGCAATGACACAGGAATCATGCTCGGAGGCAGATACGCCAAATTCCAAGAAGACCTATTCGATTTAATATGGGAGAACCTGTCTGAGAAAGGAGGTTAAAATGCTGGAATACATTGATTTGGAATATGAGCCAAACGAGGATGAATTAGTGTGTTTATACTATATTGAGCCGAGCAAAGGGGTTAGTTTTAAGAAGGCATGCACGAACATTGCTGGAGAATCATCTATCGACACGTGGTCTGACATTTCGACTTTGAGCCCGGAAATCGCTGAAAGACTGAAGCCGCATGTCTTCGAAATAAACGAAAAAACTGGTGAAATCAAGATCGCATACTCTTCTGAACTATTTGAGGTGGGAAGCATTCCCCAGATATTGAGCAGTATTGCAGGAAACATATTCAGCATGAAATTGCTGAACAACCTGAGATTGCAGGATATTTCATTTCCAAAAGAAGTTGTAAGCCAGTTTAAGGGTCCGAAGTTTGGTTTACAAGGTGTGAGGAAACTGCTGAAAATCAGGGACAGGCCGTTGGTCGGAACAATAGTGAAGCCAAAGGTTGGTTTAGTAACGGAAAAACACGCTGAGGTCGCATATAACGCTTGGATTGGTGGCTGTGACATAGTGAAGGATGATGAAAATCTGACCAACCAGAAATTCAACCAATTTGAGAAGAGAGCAAAATTAACGTTAGAGGCAAGAGATAAGGCAGAGAAAGAAACCGGAGAAAAGAAGGTGTACATGTGCAACATAACAGCACCAACCTGCCAGGAGATGCTACGGAGGGCGAAATTTATTAAGAAACTTGGTGGAGAATACATTATGATAGACATCATCCCTGTGGGCTGGACTGCTCTGCAGACTTTGAGGGAGGCTAATGAATCATTGAACCTTATTTTACATGCACACCGGTGCATGCACTCAGCATTAACGAGGAACCCGAGACATGGTGTCTCAATGCTGGTTATTGCCAAACTCGTCAGGCTTATAGGACTGGACCAGTTACACATTGGAACAGTTGTGGGAAAGATGCACGGAAGCATAGAAGAAGTGGTTTCCATAAAAGATGAAATCATTCTGCGGGAAGTAGAGGAAAGCAAGAGAACATGCATCCTCCATCAGAAGTGGCACGGCATTAACCCAGTGTTTCCTGTAGCATCTGGTGGACTGCATCCAGGCCATGTCCCAGACTTAGTAAGGATTCTTGGCAAGGATATTATCATGCAGTTTGGTGGTGGTATCCATGCACATCCACATGGAACACGAACCGGAGCCATTGCAGTAAGACAAGCAGTAGAAAGCGTGCTTGATGGCATCGATTTGGGAGAATACGCCAGAAATCATGAGGAACTAAAAATAGCGCTTGAGAAATGGCAACATTAATTTATGATAAAATGGTGGGGGGAATACAATGGGGGAAGAATATGTGAAATTGCTTAAAAGCAAGTGTGGAATAGAAAACTACGAAAAGTTGATGGCGCTAAACAATCCGGCGCTTAATGAATTTGTGGTAGAATATGTGAAACATTGTAATCCTGCCTCTGTTTTTGTCCGGACTGATTCTCTCGAGGATGCTCGATATATCAGAAATAAGGCACTGGAAAATGGAGAGGAGAAAAAACTCGCAACTGAAGGCCATACAGCCCATTTTGATGGCTATTACGATCAGGCAAGAGATAAAGAGAATACCAAGTACCTCCTTCCTCCTGATGTAAATTTAGGTCCTAATGTCAATGCTATAGATAGAGAAGAAGGTCTTAGAGAAGTGCATGAATATTCGAAAAACATTATGGAAGGAAAAGAGATGTATGTTTGCTTCTTCTGCCTTGGACCAACGAACTCTGAATTCTCCATTCCTGCTGTTCAGTTAACTGATTCGGCTTATGTCGCCCACTCAGAGGGTATTCTTTATAGAAGTGGGTATGAAGAATTCAAAAGAATTGAAAAGAGCGAGAGAGTCTTCAAGGTTGTTCATAGTGCAGGTGTTCTGGAAAATGGAGTAAGTAAAAACATTGATAAACGCAGAATATACATAGACTTAGAGGGTTATGTTGTTTACAGCACAAATACCCAGTATGCTGGAAATACAGTGGGGTTTAAGAAGCTTTCTCTTCAGTTGGCCATTCATAAGGCTTCCCAGGAGGGCTGGCTGGCTGAACATATGTTTATCCTGGGTGTTCACGGCCCAAATGGAAGGAAAACTTATTTTACAGGTGCCTTTCCCAGTTTCTGTGGCAAGACCTCAACTTGTATGGTGAAAGACGAAACCGTTATTGGAGATGATATAGCCTATTTGAGAAAGAGTGATGGAAAGGTTTATGCAGCCAATACAGAATGTGGGATATTTGGAATTATTAAAGATGTGAATTCAGGGGATGACCCCTTAATCTGGAAGGCCCTCATTTTCCCAGGAGAGGTAATCTTTTCTAATGTCCTTGTAACTGGATACGGAATTCCTTACTGGCTTGGAGACGGAAGAAAGATACCAGAAAAAGGAATTAACTACTCTGGAGAGTGGTTTAAAGGGGAAAAGGATTCAGAGGGTAATGAGATACTCCATACCCATAAGAACGCAGGATATACAGTTAGCCTTTATACTCTTAAAAATTGTGACCCTAAATTAGACGATCCTCAGGGCGTAGAGATAAATGGAATAGTCTATGGGGGGAGGGACTCAGATACCTGGGTTCCTGTTCAACAGGCATTTGATTGGAATCATGGGGTATTGACGATGGGCGCAGCATTGGAATCAGAAACCACAGCAGCGACCCCGGGGCAGGAGGGAGTAAGAATGTTCAACCCCATGTCAAACCTCGATTTTCTATCAATTCCTATGGGCAGATATATCAATAACCATCTTGAGTTTGGTGAAGATTTAGATAATTCCCCCTCTATCTTTGCTGTCAACTATTTTTTAAAAGATAAAGATGGAGGCTACATAACCGGGATGGAGGATAAACGTGTCTGGCTTAAGTGGATGGAGCTTCGTGTCCATGATGATGTAGAGGCAATCAAAACACCAACAGGTTATATTCCCAACTTTGAAGACCTTAAGAGATTGTTTAAGAAGGTTCTTGACAAGGATTACACTGAAGAAGATTATGTAAGACAATTTACATTAAGGATTCCAGAGAATCTTGCAAAAATAGAAAGGATCACTAAAATCTATAAAACAAAGGTGTCTGATGCGCCAGATATTCTGCTTAAGGTTCTCGAAGAACAGAAACAAAGACTAGAAGATGCAAAAGTAAAACATGGAGATTATATAGTACCGAATGTATGGTGCCAATGAGCTAGATAAAAGAGGGGGGGTAAAATGCCTAAAAGAGATGACATTAAAAAGATAATGGTTATTGGCTCTGGACCTATTATTATTGGCCAGGCGTGTGAATTTGATTATTCAGGAACCCAGGCCTGCAAGGCTCTTAAAGAGGAAGGATATGGGGTGGTGCTGGTGAATTCCAATCCTGCAACTATCATGACTGACCCTCAAATGGCTGACAAAACCTATATTGAACCGCTTACCATTGAGAATATGGAAAAGATAATTATCAAGGAAAGGCCAGATGCATTACTTCCCAACCTTGGCGGCCAGACCGGGCTTAATCTTTCATCTGAACTTAGCAAAAGGGGGATATTAGATAAATATAATGTGGAGTTGATTGGTGTAAAGCAAGACGCTATACAACGAGGTGAAGACAGGATTACCTTTAAAGAGACAATGGCTAAACTCGATATTCCTGTACCTAAAAGTTCACCTGCATATTCTGTTGAGGAGGCAGAAAGAATAGCTCAAGAGCTTCAATATCCTGTGGTTCTAAGGCCTGCATATACTATGGGAGGAACAGGCGGAGGCATAGCTTATAACGTAGAAGAATTGAGAATAATTGTTGCCAGGGGATTATCAGTAAGTCCAATAGGTCAGGTGCTTGTAGAGGAATCGGTATTAGGTTGGGAGGAACTTGAGCTTGAAGTGGTTAGGGACACAAAGGGGAACAAGATCACAGTTTGTTTTATTGAAAATGTTGACCCGATGGGGGTGCATACCGGGGATAGCTTTTGTGTCGCGCCAATGCTTACTGTTTCAAAAGAAGTGCAGAAGAAATACCAGGATATGTCTTATAGGATCGTTGACGCTATTGGCGTATTGGGCGGCTGTAACTTACAATTTGCTTATAATCCCCAAGACTCAAGAATTGTTCTCAGT
>JAHIKS010000010.1 GCA_018897475.1 Candidatus Altarchaeota archaeon | reverse complement strand
GGGGGAGTTTGAGGGGGAAACCAGAGGCGGTGTCCCCCTCAATGCGGCAATACAATAAAACAAATGCCAAAAGAAGACACGTAAAAGACATATAATTCTACTGCATAGGGAAAGAAGTGAAGAATAAAGGGGATAATACACACAAACCAATAGCGCCCACTACACCAATAAATCCAGAAAACTCAAGGAAAAGATAAAGAATATGGACGTAGCGGGAAGGGGGAAGCGAGGGATTAGTAAACAAACCTACTACGAACTAAAAAAGCGCATAGGTGCGGGAAAGGAGCTTAGATTGCACAAAGAGACGCTGAAAAAGCTAGGATAACTCTAAGAAATCCACTGGGATTCCTAAGGAAATCCCAGAGATTATTAGAGATTGTAGAGTATTCTAAGAGATTCTAGAAATCCCATAGAAGATTATTAGAAATACAGAAAAGTTCTAGAGATGCCCTCATTTATTTCTTCCAGGCATAATACTTAACGAGGAGCAATAACATGGAAGGGGACAGGACAAGGCTAAACAATTTGAGCATTGTTTTAAATGGGTTACTGAGGAATCTAACACATCATAAATTTGATCCTAAAGATACGCAAGGCCATTTTGAAGAATTCGCTTCCATTCGAGATGGGCTTATTCTGTCTTCCCCAAGATTGTTTGAACATCTTTCTACAAGAGAGATAAAACCCATCAACGCAACTGAGTTTGAGGGAAGAGGATATTTTACACGCCAACAACTGAAAACTCTTCAAAGGGGGGTTGATTCTTGCTTAGCTATCTTATCACAGCAGCCGCTAGACAACACCATACTAGCAGATAAGATTAATGCAAGAAAGAAGATAGCAAAACCCGAGGATATATATGCCTTAGCAATAGATTTAGCCAAAATAGACTTAAGCGAAAGAAAAAAGGTGTATGGGTGGGGCGACCTCTCACCAGATAATGAGACTTATTTTGAGGCAAGAAAAAAATGGCACATATCAAATATTGATAAGTTATCTCCTTTAACGACAAACCTATTAGCAGATTATGAGGGACTTTATGAGAAAATAAGGGACTTAATACATATCGAACTGGGAGAAAGGAAAAATATAGGATATATCCGCAATATAGATGCATTAAATTATTTTAGAGAACGAAGAGATGAACTTTTCTTAAAGTCAGTTAGTGAACTGAAGCGCGGTACAGGGAATGAATTGGGGATAGAAAAAAATAATTGTTTTATCAGTGATGAAAGAACCTGTAACTTTAGGTATATTGATGAAAAATTAGTATTTATTGCCGGTTCTGGCGACGAAGAATTTAAGGATGAAGTAAAAACATTAGAAAATGTACTCGAAGAAAAAGGCTATGAACCTTATTTTGCTTTATCTAAGCGAGAATACAATTTTGATGCTTTTTGTAAAAAAATTTGCTCAAAAATCCATAAATCTAAATTCTGCATAATTATGTTAAACAACCCGATCCATAAAGATGCAAAAAAAGATGACTTGAATATTAGAACTTCTAGTGCGAACGTATATTTTGAATATGGCCTGATCACAGCTCTTAGGAAAAAAGCAATACCTATTATAAGAAAAAACCAGAAACTCCCATTTAATGTACAAAATCTGGATGCAGAGCTGTACGAAGATAAGGAAGAATTATACAAAAAAATGAAAGATGCTATCGATTAGTCATATAAATGATGGCAAGATCTAAGAACTAAATAATCTATTTTTATATCCTCTAAACTACATAAATTAGCTCGATGGAATATATACTCTAATATATACATTCCACCAGGGTAAAATTTCGAAGGGCTTATACATAACCCCCCAATGGTATGGGGCCGCTAGGATTCGAACCTCTTGACGGAAGCTTAATTCCAAATTCTTCCACCAACCTAACATTTATCCAAGTTCTCGTATAGATTAACTGTTGCTAACAACAAACACTTAGCCCAAAGTGTTGGCTAACAACAAATAATTAAACGATGAATCTCCATAACCATGAGCTGAGAATCCTGAAGGTGTTGAAGAAGAAATCCACTCCTGAGGAGATTGCGGAGAAGGCATCTCTCCCCCGGGATACAGTAATGAGGGCCTCCTCCTGGCTTTCCACCAAGGATTTAATCAAGGTCGAGGAAAGGCTATACGAAGAAATCTCGCTGGGGGAGGAGGGTAAAATCTATGCAAAAAAGGGGCTTCCGGAGAGACAAGTTATTGAGCTGGCCGGGAAGGACATCGGAGAGATTCGTGGGAAGGTCGGGCACAAGGAGTTCGGGATTGCTGTCGGCTGGCTGAAGAAGAAGAACCTTGCCTTGATTGAAGGGGGAAATATAAAGGTTCTGGGTAAGGGAAAGACCGATGATGAAAAGCTCCTCTCCGTGCTCAGTAAGGGGGCACTAACCTCCGATGAGCTGACAGCCGAACTAAAGAAGGGCCTCGAGCTTCTGAAGAAGCGCCAAAACGTCGTCAGGGTCGCAGAGAGAAAGAGAATTATCCTGATTCCAACCAAGAAGGGGATGGAGCTGGGTAAGGGAAAGATGGAAGAGTCCATATCACAGCTTACAATAAAACATCTCATGTCCGATAAATGGAAGAATACAAAATTCCGGCCCTATGACGTTAATGTCTTTGTAACTCCGAGTTATCCTGCAAAAAAGCACCCCCTGCAGAGAATGATTGACAGGGTAAAGGATATCTTCGTCGAGATGGGCTTCAAGGAGATATCGGGTCCTTTGATTGAATCAGCCTTCTGGAATTTTGATGCATTGTTCCAGCCGCAGGACCACCCCGCAAGGGACATGCATGATACCTTCTACCTGGAGAGATCAGAGGGTGTCGAAACTGAGGGGTTCGAGAAATTCAAAGGTGCTGTGAAGAAGACTCACGAGGATGGATGGACGACTGGTTCACGGGGGTGGCAATACGACTGGGACGAGAATGTTGCAAGGCAGACACTGCTCAGAACCCATACTACCGCGGTAACCTGCAGGTATCTCAGCAACCTTAAGAGGGAGAATTTGCCCGCAAAGGTCTTCTGCATAGGAAAGACCTTCCGCAACGAGACCATTGACTACAAGCATCTGCCAGAATTCTACCAAGTCGAGGGAATTGTTGTTGATGAGGATGTAAATTTCCGTCATCTCCTTGGAGTCCTGAACGAATTCTACCAGCAGATGGGTTTCAAGGTAAGGTTCAGGCCGGCCTATTTCCCCTACACGGAGCCGAGCGTTGAGACAGAGATCTATCTCAAGGAGAAGGGGGAATGGATAGAGCTCGGAGGGGCCGGAATATTCAGGCCCGAGGTGGTCAAGCCGTTGCTGGGGTTCGACTGCCCGGTTCTGGCATGGGGTCTTGGACTCGACAGGCTGGTTGCACTGAGTCTGGGTCTCAATGACATCAGAGATTTATACGTCTCCGACCTGGACTGGCTGAGGAGGAGCACGGTATGAGAATGTATCCACATGTAACACCAAAGGTTGCTGAAGCAATAGGCTTATGGCTAGCTGAGGGAGATACTAAAACAAATGCAGAAATCACATTTACCAATAATTCTCAAGAATTAATTAAATTTTTTGGGGACGTAATAAAACGAGTTTTCAATGAGCATGGGCTTAATTATAGAATATATATTTATTCAGCTACTGAGGAAAAAATCAGATTTCCACGACATTACACCTTACGGTACTACAAGGATAAACGTGCAAGGAAACCCTATTGTATATTCAGGGTCGCTTCCGTTAAAGTTGTTAATGAATGGAAGCGGTTAGCTGAGATGATAAAATTTGATGAAAGATACTATGCAGATGTCTTACGGGGATTTTTTGCAGGTGAGGGCAATATAAAAGAGGGATCTCATTCAAATAGAACAATTAGGATAGCTCAGGGAACGCCTAATAAGCTAGTAGAGGATATCTTAAGATATTATGGTATCTCTTATAGATTTTCTGCTAGAGGAAGGTCCTATGAAATAACTGGTAGGTGGAACTGGAAAAAGCTTGCTGACATCAGAATTGCAGACTTGCATCCATTGAAGAAAAAGAGGTTCTGGAGAGTATTTAATGACTTCAAAGAGGATCACTATCCCAATAACAAACTCAAAAACTCCATCATAGAACTACTCGTTGAACCCCAAACTAGTTTGGATCTAGCTAGAAAGTTTGACAGGTCTCAGGCAAGAATCCAAGATATTCTGATACCTTTAAAGAAATGTGGTAAAATAAAAACATTTAGAGTCGGAAGTAAGAATTATTGGATTACTTCCAAGCAACGAGGAGTTATAATATCCAAAGTTAAAAAGAAGTATCTGAACTCATTGGGAGAAGAAGATAAGAACGCTGCAAAACTTGCAAAAGAATTTGGAGTTTGCTGGAAGTCTGCAAGTAGAAGATTAATCGAACTCCAAAAATTAAATCTTGTAACTAAGAGTTCTACCGGAACGTGGAGTACTGTTCCAAACCAACGTGAGGTGATAGTATTGTGAAGTTAGTATGTGGGATCGATGAGGCGGGTAGAAAATAGAACGTCTGTTCTGTTTGCCTAAAGGTCCAGTCATAGGTCCACTAGTTATCGGCTGCGTTGTTCTGGACGATAATGCCAGGGTAGAGCTGCGAAAGCTGAACGTCAGGGACTCAAAGAAGGTAGCAAAGTCAAGGAGGGAGTCCCTCGAGCTGAAGATAAAAGACCTTGCCGTTGAGTACAGGATTGGAAGGATTCATCCAAACGAGATAGACTGGATGAGGAAAAAGGAGACGTTGAATATGATTGAAGCAAGGAAGACTGCTGAGCTCATCATGTCACTTGAGAATTCCCCAGACCAGATTATAGTAGATGCTGCCGATTCTGTGGCAGAGAACTATAGAGCAAAGATTATGAACTGTATAAGTTCAATAAATGATGATTTTAGAATTCCCGAATTGATATCTGAGCATAAAGCCGATGACAATTATATCGAGGTGAGTGCGGCATCGATTCTGGCTAAAGTGGATAGGGACAGGGAGATAGAGCTCCTGAAGGAAGATCTGGGGGATTTCGGAAGCGGTTATCCCAGCGATGCCATAACCCAGGAGTTTATCAGGGAATGTGTGAGGAGTGGGAACCTCCCGGATTGCGTCAGAAAAAGCTGGAATACCCTCAACAAATCGAAGCAGAAGTCTCTTTTCGAATTCTAATTCATGAGCTGGAGTGCTACCGCAACGGCTCCGTTCTCGGCACTTGCCCTGCTTTTTCCGAAGGAGATGACGACTATATCTCCTTCCCTGAGTTCCATCTTTTCCAGTTCCTTCTCGCTATCTGGAAACTGGGAAAGTCTGGCCTCGGGCGTAGGGAATTCGAGAATCCCTTCTTTGTATAATAGAATTGCTATCGATGTTGCTCCGGCATCCCGTGCTATGTCCCGCTGCTCCAATCCATTGCTGATTCTGTCGGCTGCTCCATAGACTATTACTGAGGAGGATTCTTCTCCAGGATGAAGAGAAAGATCATCCGCCTTGAATTCCCCGGGCATTGAGAATTTATTCAGGTAATTCTCGACCGTCTCCTTGCCCTTCTGTGTCAGCTCGTGGCCCTGTTTGCTTGACTTTATCAGGCCTTCCCCCTTGAGTCTCTTGATTATCGTCCTTACCGAACCCTCTCCAACGCCGAGAATCTTGACTAGGTTCTTTCTTCCGACTCTCCCGGAACTCAACATCAAGAGGGCCCTCACGAGGTGGGCTTCCGAGAAGCTTGGGGCTGCGCCGACCATTTTTATTAATTAGATATAAAGTTATTAGACTAATTTACTAAGAGAATGGGACTAAGACCAGCCAAGTGCTATCACTGGGACTCCCCGGCATATACCCGGAGGTCAAAGAATCCGGCAGATTCCTTCATTACTGGAATTCCGGGTACCAAGCTAACGCATTACAATATGGGGAATATGAAGGGGGAGTACGATACTGAGGTTTCGGTAGTCAGTGATATGAAGATTCAGATAAGGCACAATGCACTTGAGGCGGCAAGAATTGCCACCAACAAGATTCTTGAGGAAAATCTTGGAGTGAACAATTACCATTTCAAGGTGAGGGTTGTTCCGCACCACGTTATGAGGGAGAACGTAATGGCCACCGGTGCAGGAGCAGACAGAGTGCAGTCAGGTATGAGAGGAGCATTTGGAAAGCCGATGGGTTTTGCCGCCAGAATGAATAAAAACCAGGCTGTCTTTACGGTAGTTCTCAACAAGACGGATGATAAGATGAAGTGTGTAAAAAGAGCCCTGAAGATAGCCATGAGTAAATTGCCAGGGGATATGAAGATCGTTATTAAACCCACTAATGCTTAAAATGGAACTGAACGTTGCTGCAAGGCTCAGGATTATGCCCAAAAGCGTGGATGTCAATCTGGATGAGATTAAGGAGAAACTGACAGGGATTGTGGAGAAATATGGTAAGATTCATTCCAGTGAGGTTAATCCAATTGCATTTGGGTTAAATTCTCTAGATGTTGCGATTCTCCTGAACGACGCCAAGGGCGGGATGGAGGAAATTGAAGCTGAAATTAGAAATCTGCAGGGAGTTGGAGAAGTCAACGTTATCGATGTTAACAGACTCTAACCGATTAATCCTCGTAGCCCTCTCCCTTCTTGACT
>JAHIKS010000141.1 GCA_018897475.1 Candidatus Altarchaeota archaeon | reverse complement strand
GCTGATGGAACAGATAGAGGGTGCCATAGAGAATCAGGGCAACGAGCTGGAGACCGCGAACCGTTATTACAGCCTGGCCGAGAACCTTTCAAATTCGGGAGATTACCTGAATGCAAGCAGGTACCTGAAGACGGCCGTAGCCAAGTACTCCCTCCTCAGCGAGGTGGGCCTGCTTTCGAAGGCGGACACGCTGCTTGCGAAGACCGACAGCATGGTCGCATTAATGGCGGATTCGATATACAACAACGGGAGCCAGAAGCACTCGGAGAGGAGCTATGCGGAGGCCATCTCCATACTGACTGATGCAAGGGAACACTACTTCTGGGTCAAGGACAAGGACGGGAGCCGGAACAGCGCCAGGCTCATAGCCGACTCATACCTTGAGCTTGCGAAACAGCAGCTGAACGCCGGCAACCTTGATGAGGCCAGCACATATTCCCAGCGGGCCAGGTCGCTCTACATCTGCCTGGATAACGAGGCGGCCACCTACTGCGATGCAAGGAACATCCAGCTAAAGGGGGTCGATGAACTGCTGGCAGAGAACCGGAGCCATGACGGCAGTGCATACCAGGAAGAGCTCGAGGACATAGACTCCATTCTCGGAAACATCGCCTCCGGTGGAGGGGGCGCCGAGATAATCCCCCCGGAATACATGGACTACCTGCTGGCAATAATCGGGGTTTCAGTAGTAATCACAATCATAGCAATAGTCTTCGTCTCGAGGAAGAAGGGCAGAAAGCCAAGGTGGCCCAGGAAGAAGAAAAAGAAGAGGGCAGAGCCTGATGAAGAGGGGGAGGACGAACCTGAAGAAGAGGAGAAGGAAGAGAACGAGGCCGACAAAAAGAAAGAGGCCGAAAAGGAAAAGGCAATAAAGGAGACGGAGGAAAAGGTAGAGCACCTCATCAAGGTGGGTAGATCCGAGCCCGAGGAGGAGCCAAGACGCAGGCAGGAGATTAAGAAGATAGGAAAGAGCACACATAGGGGGGAGGGCGCGTCCCTGAACCTATTGAGCGAAAATGAATAAAAAAATAATTATCCTGGCATTAATAATTGCACTGCTCGGGACAGCATCGGCAAGATACATCTCTATATCCACCACATCTACAGGCGAGAGAATCACTGAGGGAGACAGCACCATTATTGGCGTCAGGCTTATCAACACCGGAGACGAGGCAGCCCACGACGTGAGAATCTCCCTTTTGCTGCCTGCGGGATTCAGCGCCAACGAACTAAAGCCCGGACGGATGGAGCCAGACAAGCCCTATGAGGGGGAATTCACCGTCAGCATAGATGGTGATGTTACCTCCGGAACCTACCTCGTTGCAATCCTTACCGACTACCGGGACGCGAATTCATATCCCTTCTCTTCGGTAACCCAGAGCTTCATAAACCTCGGCGAGATGACCTATTCGGACATATCAGGGACACTCTCGAAAATCAGCATTAGCCCGGAAGGCTCCGCATCAACAGCGCTCAGGATAAGGAACCAAGGAGACGAAAAGCGCAACCTGAGGGTCAGGTTGTTCCTCCCAAGGGAGCTTGCAACGGACGTTGAAACATATGAGCTGGAGCTGGGACCGGGGGCCCAGGAAGAGCACAGGTTCAAAATCTCATCGTTTGGGGCACTGGCTGGAAGCACCTACATAGTCTTCGCGAGCATGGAGTATGATGAGGACAACCTCCACTACACCTCGACCACATCAGGGATGGTGGAGATAGTAACCGAGGACGAGGCCCCTGCCGAGACGGAGGATGAAGGGAACCCTTTCGGTTTCCTTGGCGGCCTGGATACGACCTTGCTGCTCCTGATAGGCAGCTTCCTTTTGCTCGTGATAATATTCGTTGCATTGTCGACAAGAAAATTTTTGCAAAGCAAAAATTTTGTGTCGCAGGATAAAGGTATACTTTATCCTACGATGAAAAGTAAAAATGAAAAACAACGAAAGGATATCGGTGATAATCCCGACGCTGAACGAGGAGAAGAATCTCCCGAAGGTCCTTGAGAAGCTCCCCGACTACGTCGATGAGGTCCTGATAGTTGATGGCCACTCCAAGGACAAGACCGTTGAGGTTGCCAAGAAATTCGGGGCCAGGGTCGTCTACGACGATGTTGGAAAGGGCTCCGCACTCCGCGTCGGCATGAAGGAGGTCACGGGCGATATAATCATAATGATGGACGCCGACTGCTCCCACATACCCAGCGAAATAGGCCTTCTCGTTGCCGGAATCCAGTCCGGCTTCGACATCTGCATGGGCTCCCGCTTCATCCAGGGCGGGGGAACAGAGGACATGACGCTCCTGCGGAAATTCGGCAACAAATTCTTTGTATCTCTCGTGAATCTTTTATGGGGGACGAATTACTCTGACCTCTGCTACGGATATCGCTCCCTGAGAAAGGACTGCATCGACAAACTCAATCTGGAATCCGACGGCTTCGGGGTCGAGACGGAACTCTCCATAAAGGCTGCAAAGAAGAAGCTGAGAGTCCTTGAAGTGCCGAGCTACGAAAAGGCAAGGGCATCAGGAGAAGGCAAACTCAGGACCTTCCATGATGGCTGGCTGATACTGAGCAGAATATCTAAGGAGTTTATTAGTAAATAGTACTGGTTAGCTGAAAGATGAAACCAAAAAAAATTTTTAGAAGTATTTTTGTAATATTGATCACGCTCCTGGTGTTCTACCTGATCTTTAAAACAATCGATTTCCACACAGTTGTAAACATACTCTTTAAAGCCAGTCCTTTTTGGCTAATGATTGCAGGGTTTTTATCAGTTCTTAGCCTGATGGGTACCTCAAAGCGATGGCAGATAATACTGAATACGATAGGCTATGAAATATCTTTCAGTAAAAGCCTTAGATTGATTCTTGCAACGTATCCCCTTAATTCGATAATGCCTTCGAAATCTGGAGACTTTATCAGGGCCTATTATCTCAGAGGTAAAATTTCAATCAGCAAGACAACCGGCTCGATAATAGCTGAGCGAATATTCGATATTCTTTTACTTGCATCATTGTCTTTGATAGGTGCAGTGTACTATGGAAATAAGGCGCTAATTGCGGTCGTTCTTCTTGTGATTTTAGCGATAATTATCGCATTCGTAGTGGCAAACAAAAATTTCAATCTACCAATAAAGCCATCCTGGAACAAAAAACTGAATAACCTTGCTCTTTCAATTGAACAGGTATCAAAAAACAGAATAGCATTCATTAAGATTGTTATGACATCAATTGGAATTTGGATTTTGGCGATTATTCAATTCCACGTATTATTTTCTGCACTGGGGATTGAAGTGCCATGGTTTTCCATAATCGCAAACCTTCCGATTGCAGTCTTTGTAGGGCTCATCCCAGTAACTTTAGGGGGGATGGGAACACGAGATGCAGCCATCATACTTCTTTTTTCGGGTTTTGCAACTAACGAGGAATTGATGAGCGTTGGAATTTTATTCTCTTTTTTTAGGATGTGGCTACTCTCATTTTTAGGGTTGCCTCTTACGCAAAAGCTAACAAGGGGAATCAAATGATATATGTTCTATTCAGAAATCCATATGCTTAAACTATGTCACAGAGTGCCAACTGCCAAAGATTGGAGCTTATAGTTTCAGTTTTGTTGAAATGTTTCCCAAGGAGATTTCTGAATGCGGGCCTGGTCCAATTATGCACATGTCCGGGAGTGTTTCCTGCCCTTAGCAAATACTTAAGACGGATGACATTTGCAATTCTGAAGAACGGTTCATTTGGAACAGTTATAAGAACTTGCTTTTTTGAGACCCTCTTTAACTCCTCAATTGCAGGGTCGGGATTTTTAATGTGCTCCAAAACCTCGGATGCAAGAACTAGATCAAAGGAATCGTTGTTTTTTGGAATGGAATAAATCGAGGCCTGGGTGAACTTCACATCAGGATTTAATTCCCTTGCTTTATCAAGAACTTTCCTTGAATTATCAATTCCCTCAATGATAAGGTCATTATTCCTTTCCCTTAGGTGTTTTATCACATAGCCTTCACCGCAGCCAACGTCTAGAATTCTCCCCGGCCCGGCCTCATCCACCAGAGAATCCAGGGCACGAAAGAATCTCCTCATCAAAAGAGCCGTTACCGGATTCCTGCTTTCGTACTTGTTGTAGATGTTCCCGCCCCTATTCATTTCCCTTTTTCAGCCGGTACAGAATCTCCTCCTCAAGCTTCCTGTTTGTGTCGATTAAATCGGCAAGGAGGCCGAGGACGATGACCTGAAATCCGATTATTACGAACACCGCCGTCAGGATTGCGGAGGGAATGTACGGGGAGACAAGCCCAGTGCTCAGGAAGTGGGTCAGCACCCTCATACCGACCAGTAGGCCTATCAAAACGAGAAGGCCCCCTAGCATGAGAAATATTCTGAGCGGCCGGTAGTTGAGATATGTCCTCATGATTGTTATCCCTGCTCTTTTTGCATAGGTGAATATATTGGGTATCAGCCTTGATTTGCCGGTCCTTTTCCTGAAATGGGCTGGGACCTCTTTGATGACCAGTCCCTTGTTCACCGCCTGGATTATGGTCTCCTGCACATAGGTGTAGTCGGAAAGGACGTTGAGTC
>JAHIKS010000140.1 GCA_018897475.1 Candidatus Altarchaeota archaeon | reverse complement strand
CCAGATTTTGACTATTTTCGGCGATTTTGTGTGGAGATACAGGGATAAAAGCCTGGATTTGCGGTGGTGAAACCCAAGTGGCAAACTGGTCTACGGCAGTCAGGTAGTGAGAACTAGGCCAAAAGTGGCGAACTCAAGTTACTATCTCCTGGAGATGAGGGAACGCCCGGAAACAGGGGGAAAAAACGTCCGGCCGCCTCCTTGACTATATAGACGACCTTGAGACCAGTGTCAATCAGATTACGATTGAAGACATGAGGCGGGAGATAATCAAGCTCTATCGTAAGTATTCCTCAAGAAATGTAAAGTCTCTTATCAACGCCGGCACCGTATGCATTGAAGAGCAATCAGTAAGTTTCGGCGAGGCGCTGGTGGGGATTTTCCTTGAGACCTATGGGCTAATGCTCAACTTCATTTATTTTGCATGATGGCCTAGCCGTTATGCATCCTGACATCTATCAGTCCCAGGGAATCCACCAGGATTGCGTTGAACCTCACGAGCAGCAGGAACGCAGCCCCTGCCGCGGGGTCGAGGTTCACGATTCCGAAGAGGAGGGCAGAGCCGCCCTCCGCGAGCCCCAGCCCGGAGGGGGAGATGGGCACGAACATGATTGTCGTGAGCAGGGGCTGGAACATCAGAACGGTGAGGAATCCCACATCTATGCCCAGGGACGCTGCAACAAGGAACCACTGCAGGCTCATTATAAACCAGCCCAGAAGTATTAGAAGGAGCATCCTGGCGAGCCTTCCCTTGTCGACCTCCCTGACGGCAGCCTGCATTGATTCGAGATATTCTAAAAATCTTGGTGAAAGTTTTCCAATAATCTTATTCACTATTTTTGTATAAAGAGCAATGAGAATTCCAATCAGGAAGATGATGGGGGCCACCGATACCAGGAGCAGATACGCCTGGCTGCCCATGCTTGGTATGAACGCCGAGAAGTAGATAACGGCGAGAAGGCACAGGAAGGTCTTGCTAAGGAAGTTCAGCCCCTGGGAGAGCGCTATTATCCCGATCTTGGCTGACCTCCTGCTCCCGGTCTTCTTTGCAAGCGAGAGGGCAGTATAGAGGTAGCCGACCCTGCCCGGGGTTGCATTTGCATAAAGCATGCCGAGCATGTGCGCAGGGACTATCCTCCTTATCCTGAGCCCGCCGCCCAGCGCGACCTTCAGGACGTAGCTAGCAACAATCTCATGGATGAGATAGACAATCGCTGCAAGGACGAAGAACTCCATCCTTATCTGCAATATGAGCTGAACAATCTTCTCAATCCCCAGGGTGAGTATTATGTATGCAAGAATCACTATTCCAATGACGAACGCGAGAATGTTCTTGTAATCCATGGAAATTTATAGGTCTCAAGGTGTATATATCGCAGCCATGGAGCCGATATCTATCCCATTCTCTGCACTGAAATTCGCCCTCGTCTCGAGGACGTACTTTGCCTTTTCTGATGGCGCATAGCCGGGGCAGGGGTCCTCCCTGCATGCTGGAACGGAACGCTCGATATGAACAACCCTCCCATCGCTTCCAATCCATATCATATCAATCGAAAATTTCATATTCTTCATCCAGAAGCCGTGCCTTCTCTCAGAACCAAAGACGAAGAGCACCCCCTTTCCTTCATCCAGGCCCTCCCGGTGCATCAGGCCCCTGCTTATCTCCTGTGAAGTGGAGGCTATCTCAACCCCGAGGCAGAGGTCGTCGAAGCAGACCTTATTAGAACCATCATCAAGATGGATAGATTCGTTATCAGCAGGATAGCTAGATTCATTATCATCCAGATTGGCGGATTCGTCTGCAATGGGCTTCTCACTATCCCAGTAGAAGATTGATGATGCCACCATTAAAATAAAAAATATCAGAATTATCGCTACACTCTTCATCCTAATTCCTTTGCTATCAGCTTTGCCACCGAGACCCTGCTGGCATCGCCCTGGACCGTGTCCGTGCAGACAACCTCATCTGCGGCGGCCTTCAGCTTCTCCAGCCCGTTCGAGAATATGCCGTGCACGCAGCCGGCAGAGACGCTCTTTGCACCCTGCTCCCTTACGAGCTTCGCAGCATTGATTATGGTATTCCCTGTTGATATGGCGTCATCAAGAATTATGACGTCCTTCCCTTCAACACCCATCTCCTTGGCCTCGGTCTTCACCTCCTCTCCGGATATTCTTTCCTTCTCCAGAGAGTCGAATTCACAGCCGACTATTCCTGCAGAGTTCTTGACAAGCTCAAGAGAGCCCTCATCGGGAGCAATCAGGAACGGACTCTCTACCTTCCCCTTGAAGTAATTCGCAATCTCAGGGAAGGCATCAATATTCTTCAGTTTAATGCCATTAAAATCAAACTCTCCCCCCGCATCGAGGAAGTGACAGTTCACGGTCAGGATGGAATCCGACAGGCTGTCGATAATCTTCAGGACGGTCTTTGCCGACAAAGCCTCTCCATCCTGGAAGCGCTTCTCCTGCCGGCAATAGCCGAGATACGGAACCACCGCATGAATCCTCGAAGCCCCAAGGTCCCGGAGCAGGTCCAGGGTCAGTATCAACTCCACCAGGGAACCATTGTCGGGAGTCGACTGAACCACGGCGCACTCCTTGCCTTTTACATCGGAAACAACTCTCACATAAATCTCCCCGTCGGGAAATCTCTTGATCTCGACCTCCGCAACCTCGCCCCCGAGCTCCTGGGAAATTCTTCCCGCCAACTCAGAGGAATTCGAACAGCCTAGAATTAACATCTTGTTAAAGATAGAAAAGAAAAAAAGAAAAAGGAAATGATTAGGACTTATTGACTCTCTTCACGCCGACCTTCTTGACGATCGGTTTCTTGACCCTTGCCGGCAGCCAGGATGGCCTGTTTCTTGGCGCATCAACCGTTGCTACGCTGCCCTTGAAGGTGTGTATGCTGTATGTCCTGTCAGCGTTCCTTCTTCCGCGCTCTCTCAGCTGTATGTCGGTGAAGCCCCTGGTTGCAGCCTTCAGTGCAGCCTGCCTCGGGGTCTTTCCGGTAAACACGTGTTTTTCCCTACCCTTTTTCAATTCATAGTATTTTTTATCCATTTTCAACCACCTGTAATTGACGTTATTAATTGGTATAACCCCTATAAAAGGCGAAATTCGAGTGGCTGGAAGGCATTTTTTCAGAAAACAGAGGCCATGCAGGATATTTGCATTTACGTCCATTATTTTTCTTCTAATGCAATATCCATAACACCAATATGACAAAGACCATCGTTTTGTGCATTGACAGGGACAACGACATCGGCACGAAGACCGGGACGAAGGGCCCAATCATCGGCATAGACGAAAACCTCAAAGTAGCGAAGGAGCTGGCCCTCGAGGACCCTGAAGACACGGACGTCAATGCCCTCTTTGGAGCAATAAAGACAGCAAAGGAGCTCAGGACGGAGATTGTCACAATCACCGGGGACAGGAGAGTGGGCATAACCTCCGACATGAAGCTCTCTGAGCAGCTTGATGAGGTCATCAAAAAACTGAAACCTGAATCGGTAATCATTGTAACCGACGGAGAGCAGGATGAAGAGATTATCCCCATGGTCCAGTCGAGAATCAAGATAAACTCTATCCAGAGGATAATAGTGAGGCAGAGCAAAGAGCTGGAGAAGGCATACTTCACAATCCTCCATTTCATTCAGGAGGTTTCCGATGACCCTAACCTATCAAGGCTTGTCTTTGGAATCCCCGGCCTGGTTCTCATCCTCCTTGCCATTGGTGGGCTATTCGGAGCAGTGTCCCTGATGCTCAACGTAATCCTCGCAATCATCGGAATCTATCTCGTGATAAAGGGGCTCGGTTGGGAGGATGACTTCTTCAACTGGAGCTCAGACTTCGTCAAGTCATTGTCCATTGAGAGAATATCAATAGTCACATACATCATTGCACTGTTCGCTCTCGTAATCGGACTGAGCTACGGGTTTGAAGAATACTCGATGAGAAACCCGCACGAATTCATCGACCTCTTTGTTGTAATAACGACGATGAATTCCGGGAATATACTCCTGCTCGCATTGCTGATTGCAATCATTGGCAGGATAATAGACGACTATGCCGCTGAAAGGTACATAAAGATAAGGAAATACATAATCCTTCTTGTCCTGATTCCGTTGATAAAGCTGATAGGGGAGTCGTGGGCTAACTACTATGTCTATGGAACGGTTACCTACCTTGTGAACTTTATAGTGGTTATACTGGCTGGCGTTATCCTCTGCGTCCTGGTCATCAAAACCACAGAAAGGATATTCATGGAGGAGATAAAGGCCAAGGAGAAGCTGATAACGGAGTTTTCAAAGAAGAAGGTCTATGACCAGGACGGCAAGTTCATAGGCAACGTTTCAAAGATCCTGCTCGATGGCTCCAAGCTTACAGGAATAAAAGTAGGCAAGCTGAAGATTCCGAAGGAGGACATCGTTTCCAGCGAAGGCGCCATTATGTTCGAGGCCCGGAACTAGAACAACCAGCCGAATATTATCTTTAGCATATCCCCCCACAGGAGCAAAGAAACGAACGCGAGGAAGAGAATCGGCACGAATTTTATACCCCAGCGAATTCTAATATTATCCGGAATCTTCCCCCCCTTTGCAAGCTCTTTTATCTCCCCGAGCTGCTCCTTTGTAATGCCCTCTATGTTCCTCTTGCCGGCTATCAGCTTCCCGTCGACCGTTATGTCCTCGGCCAGGGCGTCATACTCCCTGAGCTCACTCACTCTAACGGTCTTCTGCAAGGCCACCTTCTCGACAGCCTTCAGGTATACTGACAATACTACAAAGACCGGCAGTGCAAGGTATACTACCCCCAGAACACCGATATCCATGAACAGGGCTGCCATGGGCGGAAGAAACGACACCGCCACAAGAAGGACTGTTCTCTTTTTCCTGAGCAGCGACATGAATCTCGTGAAGGATTCCGGCTTCATAACGCCAAGAATCAGGGAATACAGAACAACATATGGCCAGCCAACCAGACCTAGGTTCACGAAATATGAGATAAAGTAGGGGACATACATCCCACTAAAGACTCCCAGGGAGCCGAGATAGCCAACAGAACACCCAATCCCGGCAAGAATCTTCACATCGCCACCGCCCCATTGCCCCAGCCAGAAGGAGAGGTAGCCGAATGCAAAATATGCTATTCCAACAACCAGCGAATTCAGAATCAGGTCAAAATTCGAACTCATTACCGAATCTGCCCCTGCAACGAGCAGGGAAATTCCTATCAGGCTAAAACTCACCTTGTCGGGAATCTCTCCAGTCTTCAGGTCAAAGTAGCTTGCAACCAGCAGGAACAGAACTGAAACCGATATTGCTATCGATGTTAGTGGCATATTATTTATTGTAAATAGAACTACTTATTCCTTCAGCCTGGCAACGAACCTGCAGACGGGGTCGCCCTTTGCGATGCATTCAGTCTCCTCGCAGTCATACTCCTTTCCATAGATTGCTGTCATGCCTCCTGCAACCTGTCCGGCAATCTGGCTACATACAGGTCGCTTGGCGTTCTCATACTGAATTGCGATTGCCGAATTCTCCAGCCGCCCCGCCACCTCCTCATCTGTAATCTTCTCAATGGTGGCCTTCCCATAGCCGAACTGCGCCAGAATCTGGATAAGCTGCTCGGCAATGTACTTCTTTCCAAAGCCGGTCTTGCTGGCGAGCTTTGTAATCTTCGACCTTTCAATTACCTCTGCCATATACTCCTTGGCATGCTCCTTGGCAGCAAGATAAATCAGCTGGTCGGCCACAGGCCCCGCAATCTTCAGCATGTTGTCCCTGAAAGACTTGAAGAGGCCTATATCCAGCAGAACAACCCTGGAATTCATAATCTTTATCTCTCCCTTCTCCGGTATGAATTCGGTATCCCTCACCCAGTCAATCTCGTCAGCCATTTTATGAATTATCCCTTGGGCCTGATAACGAACCTGCAGACGGGGTCGCCCTTTGCGATGCACTCGGTCTCCTTGCAGTCATACTCTTTTCCATAGATTGCAGTCGCGCCCCCGGCAATCAGCCCGGCAATATGGGTGCATACCGGCTTCTCAGAGTTCTCGTACTGCATGCCAATCACAGAATTCTCAAGCGAGGCTATCATCTCCTCCCCGCCGATTTTCTCAACCGTCATCTTCCCGTAGCCGAACTGCGTCAGAATCTGGGCGACCTGCTCCGTTATGTACTTCTTCCCCAGCCCGGTTTTACTGGCAAGCTGTGCAATCCTCGACTTTTTGATCATGTACTTCACATACTTTATGGTATGCTCCCTGGCAGACAGATAAATCATGCGCTCTCCGGCAGGCCCTGCAATCTTCAGCATATTGTCCCTGAAAGACTTGAAGAGATTTATATTCACTATGGCAACCCTGGAACCAAGAATCCATATCTCTCCCTTTTCGTCCACGAACTTGGTGTCCTTCACCCAGTCGATTGCCTTGGCCATCCTATCTAATATTGCGTATGATAATAAATAACAGACAACGGGGGCGTCTATTCTATCTGGGGCCCCTCTTTGCCGAGCCATCTGGCAAAGGTTATAAACGCAGTATGAGCGATCATCCTGGAATGCGGCCTGACCACTTTCATATCCCAGTTCCTGACGATGCACTCAACCGTCTCCGACATGAATCCGTCCAGTTCGTTGTAGAACCTCTTTGACTGCTCTATGCTTGGTGAGTATGAAACCAGATAACCCCCGGGCTTCAGACTATTCCTCGCATGCTCAACAACCTTCCACGGCTCGGGCAAATCCAGTGTTATGACGTCCAGCTTTTTCTCATCAATCCCCTCATAGATGTCCTTCATCCTGAGCCGGATATTCTTAATCCCTGCCTTCTTGAAGTTCCCTTTCGCAATCTGCGCGAAGTCCTCTCTTATCTCATAGGTCGTCAGCCTCCCCGGGCTTACGATGTTTGCAAGAAACATGGCGAGAATTCCCGACCCGGTCCCTGCCTCAAGCACCCTGCTTCCCGGGCCAATTCCGCTGTAAGAGGCGATAAGGCCGCAGTCCTTCAGCGTTATGGCCTGGGGCCCCCTTTTGGATTTTTTTATGAAGTCCAGCATCGACGGTTCGATAACGAAGTATCCATGTCCCGTCTGGGTTTCTATAACGCTGCCTGATTTCTTCTTCGACAGCTCCTTTGAGCTGATTACGCCGTAATTTGTGTGGAAGTCGTCATCGCCCCTGATTAGATAGTGCCTTCCCTTTTCATCTATGAGTAAATACATTTTATTAATAATGATGTTGAGTAAATATATACCTCACGATGACCAAACCCATATCCGAGATGTCCAAGAAGGAGCTGCGGGACTGCGCAAAGGAGAGGATTTTTTCTCTCGGTCCAAGGGACCTTGCATCGGCCCTCTCCTATAAGAACATGAGATACGGTCTTTCCAAGATTATCTATGCACTTGACAGCCTCGACGTCCACTGCGTCTTCGGCCCCGATTCGACCATAACCCGGAACAGGGGCAGATGGATGAGCGGGTTTGGCTATGGGGCGGTTCTAAAGTGGCCGGACAACGGCATGATATTCCCGGAAATCAGGCCGAACGCATGTGGCATGGTTGTTGTTAAGCTTGACGAACTCCCGTCGGAAAAGGACATAATACAGAGGGTTTCCGAGGTAGAGGAATCCGACATGGTCCTTGACGGCATAAAGCTGAAGCCGGACTTCGGCAAAGGCAACCACTTCTTTGAATTCTACAAGGCAGCGGGCGTCTCCCCGGACATTGTGGATAAAATGCCGGAGGATGCCGGCTACGCAATCCTTCACGGCTCCGCCCCCGAGAGGACGGACGAGATATACGGTGCAGTAGACAGAGCAGACAAGATAGACACCCCCTACGGGCCGTTTGCAGTCCTCGACGGGGATGATGCTAATGAATACTACAAACTCTGGAAGGACTTCGAGGAATTCTCAAGGAAGCGGCGCGAATTCCTTGCAAAGGAGGTGCTGGGCGACTGTGAGGTAATTTCAAACCTGACCCACCAGGGACTATTCGCAAAGAACGAGCTCAGGCTCGGCTGCTATGACACAATGGACAAGTCCTCTCCAAAGGGCAAGGCACTATTCCCGGTAGCATTGAGGTGGGACCTTCCCGTCTACATATTCAGGGGCAAGGAGAACCTGTCTGATGATGTTATTGGCAGGCTCGGCTTCGAGGAGAGGGCAAGAAAACTCGGTCTCTATGAAGAACTCAAGAAGACGAACATACTGCCCCACGGGGGCGGCTATGACATAACCCTGCCGTACACAAGGATAAAGGTAGTGCATACCAACATAGGCAATAATTTCATCCTTATGGGCCCGGAACCGGTTTCAAGGGTTGATGAGATGACAGCGAAAGGAGAGGACCTGTCAAGGTTTGGCAAGATGATAGTGACCAACGCCCGCGAACTCCCCTACACCTACCGCGGCATGATGGTGATAGAGAAGGTCCTGGAGTACGACCTCGGGGACCCCATCGCAAAGCTTCAACCATTGATGACCGTAAAAATATAAAATGAAAAGACCAAAGGTGGGGCTATCCGTCCAGATATTCTGGGACTACAACAAGCTTGATTTCGATTACGCCATAAACCACTCCGTAAACGACCTCGGTTTCGAGTGCGTTGAGATTCTGTGCCAGAATCCCATGTATCCCGGCTGGGGAACGCCCAGGGCAAAGAAAACGACTAGTAAGCTAAAGGACATTCTGAGCACCCTGGATGCAGGCGTTTCAATCCACGGCCCCTACCACGACCTGAACATAGCCTCCCTAAACGTCAGAATCTCCAACGAGACCGTGAGGCAGATAAACGAGGCAATAGACGTCGCAGCGAAGCTTGACTCGAAGATAGTCGTTGCCCATGCGGGCTATATGTCATCCAGGAAATACCGCAGGGACAAGGCATTTGGTATAATGCTCAAGAATTTCACCAGAATAACAAAACACGCCGAGAACTGTGGAGTTACGCTTTGCGTAGAGAACATTGCCAGCAAGCCAAAGGCGCTGGGCGTTCACGTATCAGGAATCAAGAGGATTCTGAACACCGTAAATTCCAAGAATTTCAAGCTCTGCCTTGATGCGGCCCACGTGAATACAACTGGGATTAAGCCCAAGGAATTCGCGGTAAGGCTCAAGGAATATGTCAGCCACGTCCATGTCAGCGACAACACCGGAAACAATGAACATTTGCCCCTGGGCATGGGCAACATAAACTTCAACGAATTTCTCTATGCCCTGAAGCCCTACAGCGGCTTCCTGATTGTTGAGGGCTGGATTCCAAGCAACGAGGACCACTTCCTCAGCTGGGACAAGAGCAGGATGGACGAGGTCCTGGACAAGGTCTATGGAACGCGGAAGAAGAAATAGACCAAAATCCCACCCGGAATGACTGATTTCCGTGTTTTTAACATAAGAACCTAATCTATTATTTCCTATTCCTAAGGTGACCAAAAAATGCCCGTTAAAGCTAAAGTTGAGAATATGGTATCCGCCATCGTGGTGGACCAAAATATTGACCTGAAGAAGTTTGCCAGCTCTGTGAAAGGCCTTGAATATAACCCGAATCGGTTCCCCGGCGTTGTCTATAGAATAAGGGAGCCAAAGCTGGCAATGCTGATTTTCGGCTCCGGGAAGATTATATGTACTGGAGCAAGGTCCAAAGAGGACATAACCACTGCCGTGAAGAAGCTGATTGAGAAGTTCAAGGAGGGTAAAATCTACATAAAGAAGAAGCCCAGGATTGAGGTACAGAACATAGTCGCTTCAGCAAAGATTGGCGTCAAGGTAAACCTTGACATGCTGGCCATGGAGGCCATGAATACCGAATATGAACCGGAACAGTTCCCGGGCCTTGTTTTCAGGCTCGCTGAACCCAAAACGGTGATGCTGGTATTCCGTTCCGGGAAGATGATAATAACCGGGGCCAAGACTCCGGAGGATGCCAACAAGGCAGCCGAGAAGACAAAGAGGGCGATAGAGAAAATCGGTGCGATAATCTGATTTTTTTACTTTCCCTTCTATTTTATTATATCAGATTAACGCAGGGTAGGGTATTTACCTAAGCGGGGGTGCCCGAGTTGGCCAAAGGGGCAGGAGAGCACGGCTTCAACCGCATTTCCCTTTTTGGGGAGATGCAAACACCAACCACCCACCCTGTTATATCTGAATGCCGTGCTCTGCTATACTTAAGGCCGCAAAGAATAGGAAAGAGATCCTGTGGTGCAGACCTTCGAGGGTTCAAATCCCTTCCCCCGCAAACTTAAAAAAGTTTGATTATTTGGCGCACGTCAACCCCTGCGGGGGTTGAGCCCGCTGCAATCAACTTCGTTGATTGCGATGTGGCGGAGAGCTTTGCTCTCCGACATATGTCCGAGCCGGAGGCTCGGCCACAGGGGCTTTACAAACGCGAAGCGTTTGTAAAATGCACCGTGAATTCACCAGTGAATTCCCTGAATGTAACGGGGCAATTCAACCTGCTGAATTCACCGGCAAGAAACAGCGTAGATTCTACATTCTATGAATTTCGCAGAATTGGCACTCTTTAGGCAATCAGTGCCTGGAAGGAATAAATACCTCGTTAGCTTCTTCCTCCTCTTCAGTGGATATGTAGTTGGCGCAGAGCTGTGCAAGGCTGTCTGCCATGACCGCATCCTTGGCATGGCAGAAGTGCGCGACATGCCCCAGCTCTCTGAAGTGCCTGCACTTTCTACAGTGCTTATCCTCCCTCTTGAATACTATGTTATCCATTTCCAACCACCTCGTATAAGCGTACCTAAATAGTTGTGTATTACATAAATATATAACAAAAATAGGTCCATTTCCATAAACATAACACAAGAGCCAGCCACATCAGCCCCAAGAAAATACATATCAGGAAAGCCGTATCTCCCTGCTCCTGCCCCTGACGCCCTTCTTGTACTCCGCCTTTATCAGTCCCTGCCTCTCCAGCCTCTTGACAATCTCGTTGTATTTCTTTACGCCAGCGCCGGTCTTCTCCCTGAACCTCATGAAGAAGTAGCCGGACATCCTGCCCGGACATTCAGCGATTATGTCCAGGAGGATTCTCTCCTCGTCCGGGAGATTCTCTGACAGCTCCTCCCGCCTGGATTCAGACAGGGACCCGAACGCCTTGTCAACGTGCCCCTGCTCAATCTTCCTCGACGCATCCCTCTCAGCCAGCAGCGCGCTCCTTCTTAGCAAATCTATTCCAACCCTGAGGTCACCTTTG
>JAHIKS010000139.1 GCA_018897475.1 Candidatus Altarchaeota archaeon | reverse complement strand
GTTAATATTAATATTTGACTGATAGGTAGGATATATACCAACTTCACAACATTATAGACATTGTGGTAGTGTTTATCAGTTGTCCTGTAGAGGAAACAAACATAGAAGCACACCACTCAAACCAAAACAACGCTCTATCTCTCAAATATTAATATTAACAGCTATAGAGTGTTTTCGGACACCGCCGCCTAACTCAAACTATATCTTCAGAATCCTGTTAAGCCCGTTGATGAATGCTATAACTGATGCCATAACCACGTCTTCATGAACCCCTCTTGCCAGGGTCATCTTCCCTGCGTTGGAGACCTTTATGGTTACATCAGCAAGGGCGTCAGAGCCCCCCGTGATTGCGTCAAGGTGGAACTCGTCAAGGGTTATGTCCTTCTCGCCGACTGCGCTTCTGATTGCGCTAAGGGTTGCATCCACCGGGCCTACGCCTTCTTCGGTGGCCTTCTTCTCCTTGCCCCTGACATTCAACACTATCGAAGCCACGGGCTTTTCGCCCAGCTCAAAATTCAATTTCATGTCAATGAGTTCAACGATGGCCTCCTTCTCAGGCACCTTTCCGATTACGTCTTCAGCTATGGCTACAAGGTCCTCCTCGAATACCTTTTTGCCCATGCCGCCGAGGTCCTTGACCTTCTTGGTTATGTCATTCAGCTGTTCCTTGCTCACATCCATGCCAATCTCCTTCAGCTTTGCATCTACGCCATGGATTCCAACGTGCTTTCCAATGACGAACCTTCTCCTGGCCCCTACCATCTCCGGCTTCAGGGCCTCGAATGTCTCGGCCTTCTTCAGCATTGCATGGACGTGGATTCCCGACTCGTGAGCGAAGGCGTTATCGCCAACGATGGGGAAGTTGGGCATGACTCGCACACCCGTTAGCCTCTCGACGAGCTTGCTCGTCTTATAGATATTCTCGGTCTTTATATTGGTCTTGATTTTGTACAGGACCTCCAGTGCCATAACCACCTGTTCCAGGTCCGCGTTTCCTGCTCTTTCCCCGAGTCCGTTTACAGCGACCTGAGTCTGGTTGCAGCCCGCTTCTACAGCAGCCAGGGTGTTGGCTACCGCCATCCCGAAGTCGTTGTGGCAGTGCACATCAAGGTCTATCTTTACTTCCTTGCGAATCTTAGCAATGAATTCCCTCATCTGCGAGGGGTACATTACTCCAACAGTATCCGGGACGTTTATTACCTTCGCTCCCGCTTCTTCCACGCCCTTGCATACCCTCAGTAGATAGGAGAAGTCGCTCCTTGTAGCGTCCATGGGGGAGAAAATACACGGCAGGCCATGGTCCACAACATATTCCACTGCCTTGACTGCCATCTCGTAGACCTCGTCCTGAGTCTTGTTCATCTGGTATTTCAGGTGCTGTGGCGATGTTGAGATGAACGTATGGACAAGATTTACATCCGCCTTGATGCACGAGTCTATGTCCGGCTGCAGCGCTCTTGCAAGCCCGCATATGGTGGTATCAACTTCCTTTGCTATTTTTTTCACTGCCTGGAATTCAAACTCTGAGTTCATGGGAAAGCCGGCCTCTATTATGTCCACTCCCATGTCGGCAAGAGCCTGGGCTATCTGAATCTTGTTGTCTACGGTCAGTGCCACTCCGGGGGTCTGCTCCCCGTCCCTCAGCGTCGTGTCGAATATCTTTATTTTCCCTGCCATTTTCGTGTAAGGTTGTTAGCGTAATAAATTTTAGTATTAGTTAACTATTGGTCTGGGTATTAGCATATGCTAACCAGACGCTCACAAAAGAGAAACTGCGTTTAGCAGGCCGTCCTGTCCCGGCCTCGAGGTGACCTTTATCTGAATCTCCTTCCCGTCAGGGGTCTTTGCCTTCAGAATTGCGCCCTTTGTGATTATGTTCCTCCGGGTGAAGTCCTTGTTGGCAGAATTCTCAGCAACCGACAGAATTTCGCATTTCACGGGCTTCTTGTCGATGATTACATGAGCATAATTATCGGCAACGAGCCTTACCTTCTCCTTTCCCCCTCTGACTCTTATGTTCTTTGCCTTCTTCTCCCCTACAGTGGTGTCGGAAGACACTCTACCTGCCTCGTACCTTCTCCAACTTCTGGACTTTTTTGTTTTGCCTCTAAACATTGTCTCTATAATGGATTCAGGTTAAATAAATAAAAAGAACTCAATCCGGTTAAATAAATAAAAGAACTCAATCCTAATAGTTATAATTAAAATGAAAACTAAAAATATTTTGGTTATTGTGGGGATTTTTATAGTTATGGGGGCTGCTGCTGGATACCTGCCTCCAACACATATAGCGAATGAGGAGACTGGAGAGTGCAAGTACTACTTTGCGGGGGATGACAAACATCAAAACCCGATGCCTAACGGCACCTGGTCCATGGTTGGCCTTGCCGAGGAGAACCGGACAGTCTGCCAGTGGGCCTGCCTCCAATATTCTGCAGAGGGGGAGATATGGAACGGTCTTGAGTGCGACTGCCTCGGTGAGGGAGAAGATGGCTGCACGAACTGGTGCAGGATAACTGGGGGCGAATGGGTAAAGGACGAATCAAAGTGCGTCTGCGCGGTGGGGATGGATTGGGACTTAGAAAAGGGCTGCGTGAAGAGCTCTGATTACGGCGGCGCCATAACAGAGTGCTCCAGCGAGATAAGGGACGTCATAATAAAGCTGAACAGCATAGGGAAAAAGCTGAACCAGTCGGGGATGAGCAGGGAATCCCTCAATGAGCAGTTCGACAAGCTCAAGCTGGAATTCTCGAACCTGAAGAACAGCACGGAGGATTCCGAGGCGCTGGATGCATCCATCCAGAAAATCGACTGGATGTTCTCGGACATTGACATGAGGCTTACGGACTCGGACCCGACCGGCGGCGCCCTTGGCGAGGTCGAGGGTCTGAGGGACACGCTATCCGGCTATGAAGGTGGCGAGGAGACTACAACAGTGCCCGGGACGGAGACGACAGTGCCTGGAACAGAGACGACCGTACCGCGGACTGAGGCATCGGATGACTCCACACTATGGATTGGTCTCATTTTGGTTGTCATCGTCACTTTGGGCGGAATATACTACGTTTCCAGAGGATAGATATGGAACTTTCTCTTGTTGAGATAACGAAGATTGAAGAGGTCGGCTTGGGGGACAGGGTCTGCATAGACACCGACACCGAGCTGAAGCTGGGTGAGGGCATGCTTATCGGCTCTCTGTCGAGAGGTATGTTTCTCGTTCACTCAGAAACTGTTGAAAATCCCTACGTCGAGACGAGGCCATTCAGAGTAAATGCAGGGCCCGTATCTGCCTACGTCCTGGTTCCCGGAGGAAAGACCCGATATCTCGTCGAACTGAAGGGCGGCGACCCGGTCATTGCGGTGGATTCCAATGGGAAGGAGAGGGAAGTCAAGGTAGTCAGGTCAAAGATAGAAACCAGGCCCTTCCTGCTTGTTGAGGCGAAGCTCGGTGAGGTGGAATTCCATTCCTTTCTGCAGAATGCCGAGACAATCAGGCTCGTGACGGAGGATGGTAAGGCAGTCTCAGTAGTCAACCTGAAACCCGGAGACAAGGTTCTTGCGCTGGTCGATAAGGAGGGAATGGGCCGGCACTTCGGGATGGCCGTCGAGGAGACGATTATTGAGAAATAGATATTTCATCCCCGGGCTTCAGTTTTCCGGCGGGAATCTTTTTCCCTTTTCTTCCAACAAGGGCCGAGTCGTCTGGAATGATTAGCTCGGAGTTATCGGCGCTGACCTTCAGCATCTTCTTCTTTGAGGGGATTATTTCATTGACTACGAGCCTTCGTGTCCTGCCCTCGAAGTTCGCGGAGATGATTTCGTCTCCAGGGTTTAATTCTTTTACTTTTTTGATTCCATCAGGAGTTTTAATTTTCGAATTAGTGCCGATATTTATTCTGAACGGCGCTGGTTCCATCCAGGGGATTTTCTCTGTATCTGAATGGACCAGGAAATTATCCGCCAAAAGGCCCTCACCAAGGTTTAGAATGGAACACGTGTCGATGGACGTGCTGTCCTGCTCTCCCGACGGCTCAACGGAGGTTACCTTCACTGTGCTGAGTGACAGCCGCTCCGCGGATAGCGAATCTATCAGCTTCTTTATCTTCTTGATTTCGGTAAAATCTGCGCTGGCGAGAACCCCGTCGGTGCCTATCTCGAGGGTTTCCAGGGCCAGGCGAGCCTCGTTTTCTGTGCCTGCCTCGGCCAGAATACTGCACTTGCCCTTCAGCTCGGCAATCAGGTTCTCGAGCGGGATGACCTTCCAGTCCTTGGCATTGATTATGACGTAGTCCGCAGTTTTGCCTGCCTCGGCTATGAGGCGCTCGTCCTGCTTGCCCTTAATCTCACAGTAGAACGCAGCAGAATTCTCTACCTTTTGGATATCTTTAGTAAGAAATATATCGGAATCCTCTCCCTCTGAAACTACCTTTATCTTTCCCAGTTCCCTTACGAGTTTCTCTTCTCCGGCATTAACAAGCACTGCCTGGGCTCCGCTCTCCAGCGCTGTCTTTACGAGTTCTTTTCTCTCCTCCCAGGAATCGGTGCCATCGGCTCTCACCCATAACTCCTTCGACATATTAAACTATTGGAATGGAATATTTAACTAATGGAGCTGAAGCAGGTCATTGTGGCAAGGAAGGACTTGAATCTGAGCAAGGGGAAGCTGTCCGCGCAGGTGGCTCATGCCTCCGTTTCTGCAGCTGAGAAGAGCGAGTGGAAGAAGGACTGGATGAGGCAGGGGCAGAAGAAATCCGTCCTGAAGGTGGAGAACGAAAAGGGGCTGATTGACGTATTCATGAGGGCCAAGGATTCGGGCCTTCCAACCGAGCTGATTCAGGATATGGGAAAGACGGAGATTCCGGCAGGGACAAAAACGTGCGTTGGTATAGGGCCTGCGCCCGAGGAAGAAATAGATAAGGTTACCGGGGAGTTGAAGCTTTACTAGCCATATACTGCTCCGATCAATATTTATATATAACCTACTATATATTGACTATGGGTGATATATAATGGATGCAACGACAATACAGGTTGATAAGTCGATTATTAAATCTTTGAAAGATGCAAAGGAGTATCCTAGACAAACATATAATGAGCTTATAAAAAACATGATACATGTTTTTAAGGCCGTAAAGAAGAGAAACCAGTATGATGAGTTTCTACATAAGATTCAACAGGCCAAGATGAAGGAGTTGTGGGATAACAAAGAGGATGAAGCTTGGGAAAATGCCTAAAGCAGGTGATGTAGTTCTGGCTGAGGTTCAGTTTACCGATACCTTTGAAATAAAGACAAGGCCAGCGTTAGTGTTATTTGAAGAATACGATAATGTTGTTGTTGCAGGAATTACGAGCAATACTTCTATGAAGGGTATTCCTCTGACAAAAAATGAGGGTGCCATAAAAGACAGCGTTATAAAGCTCAATTACATATTCACCATCTCCACTATGATGATCAAGAAAACGTTATTCCCTCTGTCGGAAAAGAAGGGAAGAATAGTTTTTGATGAACTCGTAAATAAGTTGAGTGGATTGAAAAGGTAGTTCAGCCCATCTCCATGAAGTCCTTGAAGACTGAACCTGAATCAGAATCGGATTCTCCGAAGTCGCCCGCTCCTGCGAGGTGCGTTTCTCCTGAGCTGTCATCTCTGAGGGTCCTGCACATCTTTACCGCGGCCTCAACTGCGCGCCGGGCATATTCCACTCTCTTGTGGGCCTCAAGCCTGCTCATTCCCGGGCCCGATATTCCAAGACCGACGGGCTTTCCATAGTCGAGAGCGAGGTCTGCAATCTTTCGGGTTGCGTGCTGGGCAACGATTTCGTCGTGCTCCGTCTGTCCTTCTATGACGGCTCCGAGAACGACAGCACAGTCAATGTCAGCCATCTGCATCAATTTTTTGACTGCCAGTGGCGCGTCAAATACCCCCGGGACCTTTATAATCTTAATGACGTCTGCCCCGAGAAACCTTGCATGCTCCTTTGCCAGCTCGAGCATGGAGTAGGTTATGTCGTAGTTGAATTCTGACGCGACAATTCCGAGATTGACTTTTTCCATTTTGCAGTTATTTATTTGATTAGTCTTGTGAACTACCCAACCACTAAGGTATGTGGGCTTCCTGATTCATCCACCTAATGCCTCCAAAGAGGTCTTACATGATGTCCAAAGGCGTTATTTCGGGTCGTACCAACCCTACAGTTACATATGAGAAGCTTCCATATAAATACAAACTTGGCGTTTATTTTGTTTATTTCAGTTCGCTCTCAAATGACGTTGCTATGCAACGTGATTTTTCCCGCTCACTCTGTTAAATCCCCAAAGGGCCGACATCCTCGCCGCCCTGTCTTTGACCTGTTCCTGCCATCCTTTCAAGATTCCTTGGGTTGAAAAGGAGATCAATGGCATTGATTGCGTGCTCCCTTGTCCTTTTCTCGGCGAGTTTTGCAAGCTCCTTGTCTGTCTCTGCCTCGTCCTCATGGACAAAGACCTCGATTATGTGCTTGTTGGTCAGGAGCTGGGCGTGTATTATTCCAAGGGATGCCTCGTGGGCGCACTGCTTGTCTATGGGCTCACTGCCGGGCATTCCCAGGGCCATTACCAAGTCGCATTCTTTTTCCTCCAGCAGCTTTTTTGCTGCAACGGGCAGGTCTTTTATTCCGGGAACGGTGTAGCGCTCTATCCTGACCCCGGAGACATGGTTCTTTATCTCTTCTATTGCAATCCTTGCCATGTCGTACCTTGCAAAAGTAGTGTCACATATTCCGATTTTCATGGTCCCTTCTTCACATCACCCGCGTCTAATAATGGGATTCCTCTCTTATTAGCGTATTCAATGGTCTTTTCCCCCGAGAGTGCCTTATGGCTTTCCGAATCCATCATCTCGCATATTGCAGCCACCGGAGTCAGGCCCGCCATCTCAAGGAGGGCTGCGGATAGTTCGGTGTGACCCTCCCTATTGTCAATCCCTGAGGAGCGAAGCAGGAACACGTGGCCCGGGGAGCGGAACTCTCTCCCGAATTCCTCGGCCGACTTCTCCTTTTTCTTGAAGAATTCCGCCAGCTTACTTATTGTTAGTGCCCTGTCCTTGTCTGTGATTCCGGTGAATGTCTTCCTGTGGTTGACGCTGATGGAGAAAGATGATTTCTCGTCGTAGGGGATGTCGTTGGGAGTGGTGAATTCAAGGAGTTTGAATCTATCGGCTGATTGCCTTTCGACATCGGCTAGGAAGGGCAGACCTACCTCCTCGGCTAGTTCTTTCCCTATGGCAACGCAGATGAGGCCGCCGCCATCCTGTCTCATCCGGGCTATGTGCTCCGGCGTGATGAATTCAGCAGCAATTACAAAGTCTGTCTCGTTCTCCCTGGAATCCGAGTCATGAATCAGGACGAAGTTCCCGTTCCTGAGCGAGTTCAGAGCTTCTGGGATAGCCATTAGAATTAGATAGTAGATTTGGGGGTAAAAAAGCAATCAGTCGATGTTGCTCTTTACCCTGGTCCAGTCGCCGCCCCCCTTCTCTTTGCCTTTCTTGAAGCCCATCTTTGTCATTGCCTTCTTCAGTAGGCTTGCATCGCTCTTGTCCTCAAGCTTCTTGGGCTCCTCCGGTCTTGGGAGTGATTCCAGCGTTTCTGTCTCAATCTCTTCGATTCGCCTCCAACTCTCCTGGACCTCTGCCTTCGTCTCCTCTATTTTTTTCTTCAGTTCTTCGACCATCTCACCTTGTTCCTTTTTTGAAGAGCTGTCTCATGTCCGAGTATTTGCCCCTGAGCTTTTTTTCTTCCTTTAATAGCTCCTTCTCCCTCTCTCTCAGTCTCTTCCCGTCCTCCAGAAGCAGTAACTCAAGCTCTTTCTTTTTCTTCTCTATCTCGAACTCGTCCTCCTCGATGAACGACTTCAGTTTCTCCTCCTTTGTGATAATCTCTCTCTTCTCCTTCTCGAGCCCCGCCTGCTTGATCTTCATGTCATGCATCATCTCCTCAACGCCGGACTCGTACAGGACACTCTCCAGTTTGTCCCACTCGGACTCTATCCTCTCCCACTCAGCCTTTAACTTGCCCCTCTCTTTTTCGATAACCTCCATATCATCCCGGGGTTGTAGTTGGACCTTTACCTCCCTCGGAATTTTTTGTATAAATCTCTCGCCTTCCTCTGCGACCCCCTCGCATATATCGGCAATCTTCTTCAGTTCGCCGGTAATGGCCTTTCTCTGCTTCTCTATTCTCGTTTTGTCCTTCGTGGCCTTGGCCAGGTCCTTGTGTACCTTCTTGAACTCCCGATCTATCTTGACCATGATATTCTCGACCATCTTCTTGTCTACCTTCCCCTTGCCGAGCTCTCTGCTAAGTTCATTCTCTGCAGATTGAATCTTCGCCCACTCGCTCTCCATCCCTTTTAATTCCTTGGCCATGGCGTCCCTTTCCCGCTGGATGTCCTTCTGTGTCAGCTCTATCCTGTCCCACTCCAGCTTTATCCTGCCAAGGTCTTCATCAATCTTTCTCCTTATCTTGAGGAGTTCGTCCCTGTCGGAGCCTCTCTTTCTGTCCTCCTCGTCTATCATCTCCATTCTTGCCTCGAACTCCTTCTCCCGGTCCTTGACCCTGTCCCACTCTATCCTCGCCTTTGCGAGCTCCAGGTCCACGGTCTTCCTGTCCTCTTCAATCTTCCTCTTATTGTCCTCTATCTTACCCCACTCCTCCCCGACCTTCCTGAGGCTCTCGCCTATCTCCTTTTTCTGCTGCTCGAATTCCCTCTTGTCGATATCTCTTCTCTTCTGGAGGTCCTCCAGCTTCTTCCATTCGTTCTCTATCGTCTTCAGCTCCTGCTCTATCTCCTTCTTCTGCTGGTTCACGCCCTTTCTGAATTCTTTGGTTCTGCCGAGGTTCTTCTCCAGCTTCTCCTGGTTCCCCTTCAGTTCAGACCACTCTTCGGTGATTTTGATTAGTTCTGATTCAAGAACGGACTTCTGTTCCTCGAGTTCCTTTGTCTTCGCATCGAGTTCTGTGTGCTTTGCGTCGAGCTCTGCTTCCAGTTCTGCTCTTCTATCCTCCACCTTACTGTGCTTGAGTTCGAGCTCTGCTTCCAGTTCTGCTCTTCTGTCCTCCACCTTACTGTGCTTGAGTTCGAGCTCGGCTTCTGATTGTTTTCTTATCTCATCCATCTCGGCTTCCAGTTCTGCTCTTCTATCCTCCGTCTCCCTGTTTTTGAGTTCGAGTTCATCCTCAACCTGCTTTTTCATGCCCTCTATCTCGGCCTCTTTGCCCTTCATGTCCGCCTCAATCTGTGATTTGTCCTCCTGAATCTTTGCCCATTCCTCGTCTATCTTCTTAAGGTCGGCCTCTATCCGGCCCTTGTGCTCATCTATATCCTTCCTGCTAGCCTCCACCTTTTCCCATTCGCTGTTTACCTTCTTAACCTCCTCGGCCATGACCTCCCTCTGGTGCTCTATCTTCTCCTGGTCCTCTTCGCTTTTCTTAACTGCAGCGTTCAGTTCGTCCTGGCTTTTCCTGAGTTGAGCCCATTCCCCCTTAAGCTTGGCGAATTCCTCGTCAAGGTCTTCGGACCTCTTTTCTATGGAAACCCTCGTATCCTCGAGCTTGTTCCATTCCTGACCTATCTTCTTCAGCCCGTCTTCTATCTCCTTTTTATGCTTGTTAATCTCACCGGCGTCGAGGTCCTTCTTCTGGAGTTCCTTCTCGAGCTGGGTCCTGTGCTTCCTTATGCCGGTCCATTCCTTCCCTATCTTGACGAATTCCTGGTCCAGTTTATCGCGATTCGTATCGAGCTCAGTTTGAATGCCCTCTATCTTCTTCCATTCGCCTTCAACCTTGCCGAGGTCCTTTTCCACGTTCTTCCTGCGCTGCTCTATCTCCTTCTCACTCTCCGCACTTTTTACCTCTATTTCCTTCAGCTCCTTCTCCAGCCTTGCCTGGGTTTCCTTTATCTTGAACCATTCCCTCTTTACCGTGTCCTTCTCCTTTTCAATCCTCTTCGTCTCGTTCTCTATGAAGTTCTTCTCCTGCTCGACCTCGGCAAGATACTGCCTCGCCATGTCAAGAAGGCTGCCAACCTGGGCCTGCCCGGGTGCTTTTTCCAGTGCTTTTGCTGCCTCTGACATAGGTATTAGTGTTTCAAGCCCCTTAGATTTTGATTTCTTTGCCATTTTTATTGACCTAAAAATTCATGGGTGAATTTTTCATATGCCCTTGCGCCATCGGAATCAGGATCGTAGAGTCCGATGGGCTTTCCAAAGCTCGATGATTCCGGGAATTTCTCGTCCCTTGGAATTACCGAGGTGTAGACGTTGCCTCCGTACAGTTTCCTTATGTCCTTGAGGATTTGGTTAACGTGCTTTGTCTTCTCCTGGTGCATTGTAAGGAGTATGCCGTCTATCTCAAGCCCGGGGTTT
>JAHIKS010000138.1 GCA_018897475.1 Candidatus Altarchaeota archaeon | reverse complement strand
GAATTTATTCCTCAATAGCTCTGGCACGTATATATATTTATTTATAAATGAATATATATTTATATACCTAAAATTAAATAAATATATAAAATTAGGTGAAAAAATGAAAATGCAATTTCCCGAAATAATTTCGCTTTTGGTGAATTGAGTTTCATGAAGAAACTCAACCAGAAGAAGGTCATGTGGATCGTTCGGGAAATGGGGTGTGGAAAGCCCACTCGGCTGGCTGCTGGTGTTCAGAAGATCAGCCTAAGTATCGTGTATGTCGACTGGCATTAGCATGGAGATAAGCAAGTGCTCGCATACCTATGGTGATTATATGGATCAGGAAGATTTTTGGAAAATAAGGGCAAGGGGATACAATACCCTAAAATGGGTGAACGAAGAATCTTACATAAACGCATTTGTTTCATCTGCGGATTTTAATAAAAATGATTTGATTCTGGACGTTGGGACAGGTACTGGCGTTATAGCACACGCCTTAGCCCCTCTGGTGAAGGAGGTAATCGGTTTGGACATATCTCAGGACATGCTGGAGCACAGCAACTGGCAAGGCAACAAATTTTTCATCAAGAGAGACATCAGAGACCCAATATTCCACGACGGCGTTTTTGATAAGCTAACGGCCAGGATGGTGTTCCACCACATAACTAAAGGAACGCAGGAAGCAATGGACGAATGCTATAGAATCCTAAAGGGAGAGGGAAAGATGGTTCTATCTGAGGGCGTGCCCCCAACACCAGAGGTGAAGGAGGATTACACAAGGATATTCGAGCTAAAGGAAGAAAGACTTACATTCTTAGCGGAGGATTTGATTGAGCTAATGAAAGAATCCGGATTTAAGGATATCAGTGTTATGACTCACATAATGGAAAGATTCAGCGTAAAAAATTGGCTTGAAAACAGCGGCTTACCCGAGCAAAAGCAGGATAAAATCTTTGAGATGCATGTAACCGGGTCTGAGGATTTTAAGAAAGCATACAATATGAGAATAATCAACGGCGACTGCCTGATTGATGTCAAAAACCTTATAGTGGTCGGTGAAAAATGATGATAACAGCAATAAGCGACATACACAGCAACCATCTTGCGCTGGATGTCTATCTGACCGATGCACTTGATAATCTAATCAAGAACAGACAAAAGGTGAAATTCTCAGAGACCAAAGGAAACAGGATGGACATAGACTTTCTCGAGGACCTCGAAAGAGTGGGGGCATGAAATGCCACTAACCCAGAGAAACATCGAAATCGATTCCGACACGTGGTCCAAACTAAAGGCCGATGCCATCGGCAGGAACAAGAACGTCCGCGAGCTTGCTGGGGAGATTCTTGCAGACCATGTCCATAAGAAGGTAAGGAGGGATGCCGGAAAGGGTATGAAGGCGATAATACTTGCGGCGGGGATGAGCTCAAGGCTGATGGACCTGACAGATGATAAGCCAAAGTGCATGCTGGAGATAGGGGGGAAGACAATCATGCAGAGGCAGATAGAAACCTTTCATCAGTGCGGCATAGAGGACATAACGGTCGTAAGGGGATACAAAAAGGAGAAAATCAACTACACCGGAGTAAAATACGTCTACAACCAGAACTACAGGAGAAATAATATGCTGGAGTCGTTGATGTATGCCAGAAGCGATATGGACAGCGAATTCATATGTGGCTATTCCGACATCCTCTATGACAAGGGCGTTTTAGAGAAACTATTGAAGAGCAAGGCCGACTTCTGCGTGGTTGTTGACACGGACTGGATGAAACACTACAAGGACAGGTTCCAGCACCCCATAGAAGAGGCCGAGAACGTCGTTGTCGAGAAGGGGAAAATAAAGAGAATGGGAAAGACCATCAATGCAAACGAGGCCCATGGTGAATTCATAGGGCTGGCGAAATTCTCAACCAAGGGCGCTGAGATTCTGAGGAAGGAGTATGCGAGGGTCAGGAAAAAGCTGGGCTTGAATTCTCCTTTCCACGAGGCGCTATCCCTTGAGAAGGCCTACCTGACGGACATGCTCCAGGAACTGGTTGAGAGGGGCCATAGGGTCGAAAGTGTCGACATCAAGGGCGGCTGGATGGAACTGGATACAATAGAAGACCTTCAAAAGGCAGAAAAGAGGTACTAAAATGGAGGAAAGAAAAAAAATAAGAAAGGTTTATTCGTACTATGTGATGGACATAGTGCACAAGGGGCATCTATTACAGATGAAGAACAGCAAGGCCATTGCAGGAGAGGACGGGATTTCTATCGTAGGCATCCTGACAGATGAGGCGACCATGGAAAAGAAATCAAAACCCGCGATACCATTTGACGAGCGCATGGACATAGCCCAGACGATTAAGCATGTCGATGTCGTCGTGCCGCAGGAGACGTATTCCCCCCTACCAAACATCAAGAAGATAAAGCCTGATGTGGCGATGGAATCCGCGAGCCATGACGAAAAGGACATAGCGGAACTGAGGGGGTACATGGAGTCCATCGGCGGAGAGGTCATAATGCTCCCCTACTACCCTCCGCAATCATCAACTAACATTAAAAACAGGATAAAGAATGGAAAATAAACAACAAACGAAACTGAGGAACAATAAGCAATTTTGGAATTTGTGGTCGACATACGCCGTATACTATTTCGGAAAGGTAAACCTGGGCATTGTGATTCCTGCTCTATTAATCACATATGACAATCTGAATCTGTATGATTTTGGTCTGGTGTCCATGGGATTCATGTTCGCCTATGCAATCGGTCAATTCTTACACGGCCAAATCTCTGAGAGATTCAATCCCTATGTGTATATCTCAGCGGGAATAATACTGTCCGGCATTGCTAATTTTTTCATGGGATGGCTCGGCAGTTATTTCGTTATGCTATTAATCCTTGAAACATTTGATGGCTTCGTTCAAGCTATGGGCTGGTCGTCGGTCGTTCGTGCTAATTCCATGCTTCACAAGGATGAAAAGAGCAGGGACAGGTCGTCCACGATTCTCGGTTGCTCATACCAGATTGGCAATTCCGTAGCCTGGTTTGTCTCTGCAGTTTCTGTCGCAGCCTGGGGCTGGAGTGCTGGATTCTGGGTCGCGAGCGCATTCCTGTTGGTTCGTGGAATTACGTTATACCTAACAAGGCCAAAAGAGCTGGATTATGAAGTCCACCACCCCCTCAAGAAACAGGTGATGGGAACGCTAACATTCCCCATTGTAATGAGCGGCATCTCACTGATGTTTTTGAATATGGTGAGATATGGTGTGATGACCTGGTTATTCACATATTATGTGTTTGCCGGTAATTTTGCCATTGCAGAGTTCGGGAAAGTAAGCCTAAAAATTATATTTATCCCAATTGCAGGGGTGTTAGGGACATTGATTTATAACCAATTGCCCTGGAAGAAAGACCTGACAAGCATACTATTTCTGGCTCTTATGGGGGTGACCTGGGTCCTGTTCCCATTTACTGATGGGGTCACGGCCACGTTGCTTGTATTGGCAAGCAGCGCATTCTTATACGGTCCGCACGTGTTCTTAGTCACCACATGCCCTACCAGGCTTAAAAACGAAAACATGGTTGCAGCATCAACAGGCTTTATCGACGGCATGGGATATGTCGGAACAACCATCATCATGCTGATTGTCCCATACCTTGTCTTAGAAACCACGGGCAGCTGGAGTAACGTATTCCTCCTCTGGGCAATTATTTCGTTTGCTG
>JAHIKS010000137.1 GCA_018897475.1 Candidatus Altarchaeota archaeon | reverse complement strand
TATGACAGGGAAAAAACATTTGAGGAGCTGAGCGACTACAGGATAGTCGACCTCAAGACAAAGAGCAAAAATCTGGTTCTCAAGCAGCTCATCAATATGATGAAATTTTCCAGAGTCAAACTCAAGGACTACGACAGCATACTGGTTTTTGATTTCCCTGCCACTGCAATATCGCTGAGGAACCAGAACATCATCTGGTACTGCAACACGCCAATCAGGCTTTTTTATGATTTGAGGGACTACTCCCTTTCAAGGACCGGGAAATTTACAAGGCCCTTCGTTAGATTGTATATTGCCTTCATGACGATATTCGACAGGTTCTTTGCAGGCAGGATACCGGTAATCCTGGCGAACAGCAAGAATGTTCAAAAGAGGATAGAAAAGTATTATGGAAGGTCATCAAAGGTGGTCTACCTTGGAGTGGACCTCCCCAAGGAGCAAAAGCCGAGGTTCGAGAAGAAGCTTTTTGTTATATCAAGGCTGCACTCCATCAAGAGGGTCGACCTGGGCGTCAGGGCCATGAAATACCTTCCGGAATACACCATGCACATAGCAGGGGACGGTCCCGAGAGGCAGAACCTTGAGAGGATAATAAAGGAGGAGGGGCTGTCCAACGTGAAGCTCCTTGGTGCCGTTACAGATGACGAGGTGGATGAGCTCTACAACAAATGCTTCGCCGTCATATGCACTCCAAGGGAGGAGGACTTTGGTCTCATACCCCTTGAAGCGAACGCCTTCGGAAAGATGGTAATCGGAGCCAACGAGGGCGGTCTGAGGGAAACTATTATCGACGGGGAGACCGGGCTGCTGATAGATAACCCCAGCCCGGAGAAGATAGCTGATGCAGTAAGGAGGGTCGAGAAGATAAACCCTAAAAGCAAGATAGAGGCGTGCCTGGAAAACGCAGGGAGATTCAACTGGGACAGATTTACCAAGGGGGTTGAAAAAATCCTGGGTGACTTTGAGAAATGAAGGCAATACACGTGGTTGACTCCTTTAACAGGAGCAGGGAAACCTATCATCCGGAATCCATAGAGCGGGTCTTCAACCCGAACCTCATGTTCGACGAGGTCCACGTGGTCAGTATGTACGACTCCCAGAAATACAGCGGGGATGAATACAGCACCCTGAGAATTCACCCCGTCCCTGCGTTCGGTCGAAGGCTTGGCATCCTTTCGATTCTGCTCTACACCATAAAAGTCCACAAGATAATCAACAGCCTGATAGGGAAGAACGATATAAATCTCCTGGTGCATCAGTGGGGGGTTCCAACAACCATTGCGTTGCCCATGGTTCTCTCGGCAAGGAGGAAGAGAATTCCGTCGGTAGTGACATTGCAGAACGACTACGAGATGCTGTTCCGGATGGAGGGCTCGGTCCTCTACAGGGCAGGGGTCTATGACGCAATCATGAAGTTCATACTGAAAAACTGTAGCATGATAAGGAGCATCAGCGACTACATAATGAACTACGCACTCAAGAGGGGAATTCCAAGGAAGAAAATGGTCCTCATACCCCTGATAATGCAGGGTATCAAAAAGTTCGAGCGCGTGCCGGGCAAGGACGAGATGGAAAGGGCCATGGATGAGATTGGCGCGGGGGATTCGGTAGGGAGAGACCTCGTCATAATGAGCGCCTCAAGATTGAAAAAGCAAAAAAATATACCGAACATGATTATGGCATTCAGCAAGGCCCTCGAGCAGCATAAAGACATGGTCTTCATACTCCTTGGAAAGGGACCCCTTGAAAAGGAGCTGAAAGAGCTGGTCAGGGAACTCGGCATAGAGGACAGGGTATTGTTCCCAGGGCACGTGCCCCTTGAAAGGCTGGTATGCATCTACCACTCGAGCGACATATTCCTGTTCCCAACCTTCTTCGAGGGCAGGCCGCAGGTCGTTATCCAGGCCATTTTCGCAGGCCTGCCGGTAATATGCTCCGACTATGGAGCTGTAACAGAGATTGTGAGGAATGGCAAGGACGGGATATGGGTCAACCCCAGCGACGTTGATGAGATTTCCAAGGCCATACTAAAACTGGCCGGGGACCATAAGTTGAGGGAGAGGCTCTCCAGGCACGAGGGCTACCCGGAGGACGAGTTCAGCATCAAGAGGATAAACGACATGGAGGAGAAACTCTACAGGAAAGCAATGTCGGGTAATTTTTAACATTTCTATCAATAACTTATAGGATGAAGGGACTGATACTGGCAGGGGGCTATGGAACGAGGCTCAGGCCGCTTACCTATTCGCAGCAGAAGCAGCTGATTCCGGTGGCCAACAAACCGATTATCTACTATGGAATTCAGGACCTGGTGGGCAGCGGAATCAAGGAGATTGCAATAATCGTCGGCCCCAACAGGGAGCAGATAGAGGGTATTGTTGGAGACGGCTCCAGATGGGACTGTAGAATAGAATACATCCACCAGCCCGAGCCGCTTGGCCTTGCCCATGCCGTGAAGATATCGAGAGAATTCCTCGGCGATGATGACTTTGTGATGTACCTCGGGGACAACATCCTGAGAGGGCCGATTAATAAATACGTCGATGAATTCAGAAACTCCGATGCAAATACCGTCCTGCTCCTCAGCAAGGTCAAGAACCCGCAGCAGTTTGGCGTTGCAAAGCTAAAGGGAGACGGCTCCATCGAGGAGCTCTTCGAGAAGCCGGAGAACCCCCCGTCAGACCTTGCGATAGTCGGCATCTATCTCTTTGATAGGAACATACACGAGGCGATAGAAAATATCAAGCCCTCCGTGAGGGGCGAGCTCGAGATTACAAGCGCGATGCAGTAT
>JAHIKS010000136.1 GCA_018897475.1 Candidatus Altarchaeota archaeon | reverse complement strand
CCGATCGGAAAGCTTATATGGTTTGTTTCACATATCCGTATTGTCCTTGGATTGATTGTTTTCATGGTACAAATCAATCACCAAGGACACTTAAATCTCAAGTGTCAAAGTTGGGTTAGATTAACGGCGCTAATAAACATTGTGAAATAATACATAACATGACAAAGAAAATCCTGCTCCTTTTGCTTCTCGCATCAACTGCTGCTGCGCTGCCCAACCCAGCCGCAGTATACTGCACCGACCTGGGCTACAGCTACGAGAACAGTAACTGCGTCTTCCCCGACGGCTCCTCTTGCGACGGCTGGGCTTTTTTCAGGGGCATATGCGGTCAGGAATATTCCTACTGTTCACTCCAGGGCCACTCCATGGCAACCGAGTCCGTCGACATGGGCTCCTACTCCACCGAGAGCCAGGCATGCATCTCCGAATCGGGCCAGAGAATTCAGCCCCCAACATATCAATCAGCGCAGGGGAATTCTCCCACAAAGGCACAGCGATTGCAGGGGAATTCTCCCGCTGCAGAACAGGGAACGCCGGGGAATTCCGTCGCCACAGGAACATGCAGTATCAAGACCTCCAACTCATCGCTTCCCGAATCATTTGACTGGCGCAACATAAGCAACCGCTCATACATCAACCCCGTGAAGGACCAGGGCCAGTGCGGCAGCTGCTACGGCTTCTCCGCAACCGCCGCTGCAGAAGGGGCCTACAACATCGCCCTCAACCTCAGCGACGAAAACCGCGCCGAGTTCTCCGAGTCCTTCCTCATATGGTGCCTCTCCGACCTTCCCCAGTACAAGTACCACTTCGACGGATGCTACGGCTCGGACTACGACTACTTCGAGCTCTTTGCGCTGACAAGCCACGGCACAATCCTGGGAGAGCAGTTCCCCTACACAATCTACGACCCGGGAGCATGCTCATACTGGGAGAACCCCCGCGCAAAGTTCTCCTCCAGGCACAGGATTCCATGCGGCGATACCGAGGCCATGAAGGCGGCCATTATGACCTACGGCACCATAGATGTCGCAGTTGACGTCGAGGACGCCTTCTACTACTATGTAGACGGAATCTACACCGACACCAACACATCCTGCCCCGAAACCCCCTGCTACTACACCTTCTCGAACCACGCCATAGCACTGGTGGGCTGGGGCAACGACTCAGAATACGGCGAGTACTGGATTCTCAGGAACAGCTGGGGCCCGTTCTGGGGCGAGGACGGCTACATGCGCATTGCCTCCACGGCAGCAACCGTTGCATGCTCCTCAACCTACCTAGAATTCTCCCCCATTGACATAAACTCAATGGAATGCAACGACGGCTCCGGCTGGGACTCTTGCTCAACCTCAGCAACCATTGAACAGGTAAGGGCCAACTGCACCTCGAACAGCCTCGGAGCCATTGACTCGGCAACCTTCACCCTCAGCAACCAGACCCACGCCATCTTCACCGGCCCCGGAATCCTCGACTCCGGCTACTGGACCCAGGACAACGACGACCTCTCAATCCCGGAAGGCACCGAGTTGAGCCTCTCAGTCACATGCACGGAAAGCCACGGAGTCCAGGAGACCTTATCTTCCAACTGGACCGCAACAGTGGCAGAACAGACGACCACAACGACAACCACCATCCCCTCATCAACCGAACCCCTGTGCCACTCCTGCTCCGACTGCAGCGCGAAGCTGAACGGCTCCCACCTGGTCGTAACCCTGACAGCAGACATCAGAAACCACTCCGGCTCCTGCATAGAATTCGGGGCCAATGACGTAGAGCTTGACTGCCAGAACCACCTCATAGACGGCACCGGCTCCGGCCACGGAGTCCAAACATTCGACCTCGACAGCAACACCATCAGGAACTGCATCATCACCGGCTTCGAGGACGGAATCTACCTGGCCTACTCCTCCAACAGCACCCTGGCCAACAACACCCCCGGCTCCAACATCCACGGAATCCAGCTCTGGTACTCCCATGACAATTACATCGCAAACAATACAGCGGAGTCCAACACACTCTACGGGATCTCCCTCTCCTACTCGCACAGGAACGCCATGGCCAGCAACGACCTCAACTCCAACGGCTGGTACAGCATCCTCCTCATGGAATCGAACAACAACTCCCTCTCCCTCAACTCAATGGACTCCAACACCCATGAAGGGATGTTCCTCTACGCTGCCTTCAACAACAGCATCCAGGAAAACAGGGCATGTTCCAACGAACTCCTGGGCTTCAACATACAGGCATTCTCCGAATACCTGGAGGGAGCCGATGAAACCCCCTCCGAAAACTTCGGCCACAACAACACCTGTGATTCTACGTATAATTGGAACGACAGCAGCACCGTTACAGGCTGCAGGTACTCCTGCCTCGGAACAACGAGCACGGTGCCCCTTCTCAAGGGCGACTCCGACGGAGACGGCACAGTCAGCGACCTGGAGCTCCTCGACTACATAGACCTCTGGACAGCCGGAGAGGTTAGCGACCTAGACCTTCTTGCTGCTATAGATAACTGGGCGTTCTGATTCCCCGTTTTAACCTTCCTCATCTAAGTTCTAAAAATGGATACTGGAAAAATCTTTCTGGGAGCAATATTCCTGCTCATTGCAGCATACATCTTTATGGCAGTAGACAGCTCAGCAGCCAAGATATTCGGTGGCGGAATACTCACTGTCCTTGGTGTAGTGACGATAATAAGGGCATATATCCGCAAAGACAAGAAGCCCGCATCGGCTCCTGAACCGGCAGCCTCTGCAGCAGCACCGGCACCAGAACCAGCCGCACCACCAGCCCCCGAACCAGCAGCCCCAGAGTCAGCACCCGAACCGGAGCCAGAACCATCACCACCAGAGCCGGAACCAGCACCAGAGCCAGCCGAACCCGAACCAGCCCCGGAACCAGAGCCAGCGGCCCCGGAGCCGGAACCAGCACCAGAGCCAGAGCCAGCCGAACCCGAACCTGAGCCGGAAACAGCAGAGCCAAAACCCGAACCAGCGGCAGCGTAGGGAATTCTCCCGGTTTCTCGGGAATTCTCCCTGTCCACGTGGGAATTCTCAGGCTGTAGTGCCTAACTCTCCCTAGCACTACCTATCCCAAACCCCCGAATGCCCCCACTGCGACTGCATCATTTCTATCAACCGTGGCAAGTACATCTAGCTTATATCTCGCCGTTCGCATACCTAAACACAATGGAATCCAGGAAAATCGTGTCAGCAACAATCAGGATTCTTGTCCTTCTCATCGCCCTGATGGTGGTCATAAAGTTCGCATACGTATTCTACGACTTCCTCCAGAACCCCTTCCACGGTCCGATGGAGGTCAGCAAGGACACCCTCAGGCACTTCATGCTGTCCCTCATCCTGGTCGAGATACTTGCCCTCACGCTCCAGATTTTCCTCCACGACGCCGTTGACCCGGACATGCTCCTCGTCATAATCCTGACGGCACTGACCCGGCACATCCTCGTCCTGAACTTCGATATGGTGAATTACCAGGAGACCTTGGCCATCGGCGTTCTGCTCGCAATTACCCTCTGGGGTCTCTACATCTTCAGGTCCAAGCGGATATCGATGGAATAGAATTCTATCTGCATGCTGATAATTCCGCCGTAGTGCCTAACCCGCCTTATATTCTAAAGAGTGCAATATATATCTCAACATGAAAAGGTTCATTGTCCTCATAATCGGGCTCATCCTGCTGTGCGGCTGCGCCGAGCAGCAGCAGACCCCCACCAAAACCAGCATCGAAACGACAACATCTGCCCAGCCAACGACATCGATATCTACAATCACGTCCACAACAACCCTGCAGACGACCATCCCCGCCGCAGAGACTACAATACGAAGGTGCACCCTCGTCTCGGACTGTGGCGAGGCCTACTACTACAACAACTACACCTGCTACAACGACCGCGTCTCGAAAATCATCTACAAGCCGCTCTGTCAGAATGGCGAGTGCGTCTGGCGCAGCGAGAGGGAGTACTTCGACAAGTGCACCGGCGGAGAGGGCAACGACAGGAAGATGTGCGTCACCGGCTTCTCCAAGTGCATAACCAAGGGCGACTACGACAAGTACCTCAAAATCCCTGTCGATGCAGAGGTCCTGCACAACCTCTCCGGCTCGTACATGTACTACGACGGCTACGGCTTCAGGATAAACCGTTTCGAATACGCAAACAACAGGGTCGACTACCACGCCCTCTCCGTCTTCATAGACGTGAAGAAGCCCAGCGGCAAGACCGTCCAGCTGGAGCTCAGGTGGAACGCCAACTCTGCCATTGACGAGCTGCTGGTCGGCATGAGCGTCAAAACCACGGCCAAGAAAACCACCCCGCTCGTCTGGGTCCGCGAGAAGGACTGATTCCTCCCCGCTCCCGGTGAATTATACTTTGTAGAGCCTAACTCCCCTGTTTTAGCCATCTCTCCCCAGATATTCTTATGGAATCCAAAAGGCGCTTCTGGGAAGTCGACGCCCTGCGCGGAATCGCAATAGTGATGATGATTGCCTTCCACCTGGCCTTCGACCTCAGCTACTTTGGCGGCTACGACATCGGCATCCATTCCGGTCTCCTCTTCTATCTGGGGAGGGCAACGGCCTCCATCTTCATCCTTCTGGCAGGAATATCACTCTCCCTCAGCCACTCGCGCTCTGCAGCCGGCATGGAAAGATACCTGATCAAAGGCCTGAAAATCTTCTCATGGGGCCTGCTCATAACCATGGCAACTATTCTGTTCTTCCCCGCGGAATTCATCGTCTTCGGAATCCTCCACTTCATCGGCCTCTCAATAGTCCTTGCCTACCCCTTCCTGAGACAAAAGCGCTGGAACCTCCTCCTCGGCCTCTCTATCATCATCATCGGCCTGTCCATCCAGGGCCCCCTTATCCTATTCCCTGCCAGCTTCAGGACCTTCGACTACTTCCCAATATTCCCCTGGTTCGGCCTGTTCCTCGTCGGAATCTTCCTGGGGAATTCCCTCTACCCCGACCACACCCGGAAATTCCGCCTCCCTGAAATCTCCACGCCCCTCAGCACACTGGGCCGGCACTCCCTCCTCATCTACCTTATACATCAGCCGGTGCTGATAGCGCTGCTTTACGTCCTTGGCATCGTGGCGTAGTCCTAACCCCCTTTATCCCTGTTGAATCCAATATAAATCAGTACTATGAAAACATGTCCAATTTGCGGAGAAGAAGTTAAATCGAAACTTTATGGAAAATTTTGCAAAGAAGCCTGCCAAGCCAAGAGCCATAGTGACAAACCCGGAAAAAAGACATCAAAGAAGGAGCCCTTCACGGGTAACCGGCTGATTATGGAAAATGATGTATGGTACATAGAAAACGTTAAAAACGGCAAACCCATCTCTAAAAAAGTCTATAAGTAACAGGGATAATCCTTATCCCTTTATATCCGGTACCATGCTCCCTCCATCGAAGTACCAGATAGCGAAGTTTCTGATTCTTTCATTTGTAATAGTCTATGCCCTCTACTTCAAGTCACATATGCCCGTGACACTTGTATTGATACTTGAAATCCTGCTCCTTATCAAACTCCTTCCCGTCAGGCAGTTCATCGAGGGAAAAATAATCAGCCGCTATCCCCAATACAGCAGCCTCAACGTCTGGGTAAGGCGCATAATCCTGTTTGCCGTCTACGTCCTGCTCTATACCGTTCTGAAGTTCATAATCGTGAACGTCATAATGATGGCCATGCTGCACATACCTGTGGAGGAGCAAATCTACGATTTCATTAACAGGACGCAGGGATGATTCCCCCCGAAGAAGTCCACTATGCTCTGGGGTGGTCCACCGAATTCTCTCTGCCGCTGGTGAATTCTCCAGATTTATGCAACCCCGAATAATTCCTAATACGATGGAGCGAAATATCCTGCCCGTGGCTGTATTAATCCTCCTTGCAGTGGCCGGGTCCAGCAGCACGGAGTTCACCCTCCATGAGGGCTGGAGCTACGAGGGCAAGCTGATTGATGAGGTCTATCTCTTCGATGTTACCGTAGTCATACTGGATGACGGAAGATACCGGTTATACGGCGAGGCATCGGACATCGGCAACCATACAGTCGTAAGCTACACGTCCAGCGACGGGCTGGATTTCCAGAAGGAGGACGGCTACAGGCTGACCGGGGCCTTCATGCCCTTTGCAGTGAAACTGGCGGACGGGAGGTTCAGGCTGTACTACACGGACCAGGCAGGCAATCCGCCCGCACCTGGGGCAAGGGCCATAATGAGTGCCACATCGGAAGACGGCCTGAATTTCACGGTCGAGGGCGGCGACAGGCTCACCTACAACGGCAGCAGCTATGAATCGGCAGGCATAAGGAGCGCAAAGATACTCCAGCTGGATAACGGCACCTACCGGATGTATTACCACGGCATTGATGGAGATGAGCATTGGAGGGTGCTTAGCGCCACTTCACAGAACGGCCTCAACTGGACGAGGGAGGTGGGAGTGAGACTCGACCCCTCCGACCTGTGCCAGGGCGTAACCCGCATTGGAAACGTAGCTCCGCTCATAACCCCTGAGGGCACCTATCACCTCTACGTCGCGGCACTGGTGTGCGGCGACTCTTTCATTAACGGCATACTGGACATCACATCATCCGACGGACTGACATTCACCACAGACGCTACCGCCATCATAGAAGGCTACGGAAACGACACTGCTGAGATAAACCCCGAGGACCCCGCCGCGATAATGGCTGACAGCGGGATAAGAATCTACTTTGCCCCCTACGGGGCCCAGGGCAGCGTCATCCAAGAATCCGGGATACATAGCGTTTTTTTCAACGGAACCTCCTATACGACCACGACCACAGTCATGGAAGATGAATGCCCCCTGATTGGGGACGAGGACCCCTGCGACGGCACAGTCAGCGACTTTGAATTGCTAACCTACATCGAGGACTGGGTCCTTGGAGAAGTCAGCGACTTTGACCTGCTGGGGGCCATAGAGAACTGGTCCGGTTAATTCTACCTGTAAACCCTGCTCCTGTGCCCCACCTTAAGAACCAGAATCTTCAACCTCTCCCCGTCTATGTCGAAGATAATCCTGTAATCGCCCACCCTCAATCTGAAACCCCTATCACCCGAAAGCTTCTTGACGTTCCTGTAAGGATTGTCTGCAAGCTCCCCGACCTTGGAATAAATATGTCTTGCCACCGGGGGCTCCAGCTTCCCTAGCTCCCTCGCTGCTGACTCGGCCCAGATTATCTGATATCTCATTTAAACCCCAGTTCCTTGCCCAGCTTCTCATGCGCCTTGAACCTGCCGGCGGAAATCTCGGCCCTTGCCTTCTTTATCTCCTTTTTAGTCTGCTCGCTCAATTCCCTTGAATCCTCGATTATCCTCAGAATAAGGTCGTTGTACGTCTCCCTGCCATAGAGCCTCATACTATCAAGCATAGACTTCACGTCTTTTGTCACCTGAATCGTCGTGGTTGCCATTCTGTTATAATATTCTTATAGCGCTTTATATATCGCTATAGCCAGATATAGCCGAGAATTCCCCCCCCGCCAGCCGCATAAATATAACTCCGAGGAAATATCTAACGTAATGAAAAAGACGCTAATTATCATCCTCTTCCTTGCGGGTTGCGTGCACGCGCAGAGCACCCCCTATTATCACCAGATATATTCAGCCACCTCAACGGACGGGATTATCTGGAACGTCAGCGACGTCATGCTCCTTGACCACGCCTCCGTGCCGGGCGCGGTTTACTTCAACAACAAGACCCACCTCTACTACGTCAATGCCGAGGACCCGGAGAACGAAAAGCTGAGCGTCGGCATCAGCGAGGACAGGGGCGCGACATTCACCATATACGACGTGCAGATCAACGGCTCCAACAGCCCCTATCCCGTGGACCCGAACGCCATCATAGACGCCGGCCAGGTCAGGCTGACCTACCTCGGAAACTTCAACCAGGGAGAAGTTACCAACGAGATTGTTACCGCCTCCTCTTCCGATGGAATCAACTTTGTGGAGGATGCTATAATCTTCACCAGAGAGGATGTATTTGACCCCGACCTGTTCTATGACGGCTCCGGCTGGGTGCTTCTGCTGAACACCGGCGGATTAACCAAAGCGACCGCCTCATCCTCCACCGGTACCTTCATTGAGGATACCGGCTTTGTCTGGTCGGAAGGTTCAATCTCATCCACCCACCATATCGGGGACAGCTACTATACCTACTACGCGGGGCAGGGAATCTGCGTTGCCGAATACCTGGACGGGAACCTCTCCATCCTGGCCAACAACATCGTGAATTTCTCCGGCATGACAGCCGACCCCACCCTTGCAGTATTTGCTGAAAACGACTACAAGATGTTCTTCAAAACCCAGGTGGAGGGAGAAACCACGACCATCCCCGGCGGATGCCCCCTGCTGGGAGACGACGAGCCCTGCGACGGCGCCGTCTCTGACTTCGAGCTGCTAAGCTACATCGCGGTGTGGTCAGATGGCGAGGTCGATGACTTCGACCTCCTTAAAGCCATAGAAAACTGGGTGAATTCTGGCTGATTTCTCCCCCGCCCGCCGGTGAATTCTGACGTGTAGTGCCTAACTACATCTTCGCCAGCCTGTCATAGAACTTCTTGTTCTTTCTCATGCTTTCCTTCACTATATCCCTGGCATCCTCCCACTCAGCTAATCTAACCGGGCGCTTGATGCCCATCATCTTGGTCAGTTTCATTTTGTATGATTGGCAATCCAGACGGTTACCTCATCTATTCCGTACCTGTCGCTTATCACTCTAAACACCAGGTCAAACAGGGTATTCTCTTTAGCCACAATCTCTCTGCCGTTAAGTTTCAGATACGTTCTGGCACTTTCTATTGCAGTTCTCTTGTTTCCATCAAAAAATGGATGTTGCCTTGCTATCCTGACTAACAGAGTAGCAGCTTTTCTATTCACTCCCCTCGTTCTGGCCGTTTCGTATGCAATATGATCCAAAGCCCCCTCATCACGAACAGCCCCTTCGCCAAAATCCTTATTTATTCCTATGATGAGGTTTTTGCTTAAACTCTCATACTTTGTTTTCAATTTAGTAACTTATTAATTTAATAAACTATTAAATTGATGGTTTAAATACTGCGAATAAACCAGTTTATCCCCCCAGAATCCCATAATAAATCGCAATGAAAAGGTATCTTGCTATCGTTATGCTGCTGCTTTTGGTCTCCGGCTGCACCACCGGCCCCCCTGAAACCAGCACAACCACGACCTCCACCTCCACAACCTCCTCGACCAGCACAACCACAACCACCACATCAACCACAACAACCACCACCATCAAAACCTTCGACACAATCTCCATCGCAACCTGGAACCTCGAGGGATTCAAATGGAGCAGCTACCTGATACCTACAACCAAGACCTCCATTCTGACCGAGCTCAGGAAATACGACATCCTCGCAGCCCAGGGAATACCTGACGGCTTCGAGAAGTACGCCTCCCTGCTCATGAACGACCTGCCCGAATACAGCTATGTCACCGAGGACGAATACGCCTTCCTCTACCTCGACGACATAACTCTCCTGTCACACCACACCCCCAACGCCTCCTCCATCCGCACCTGGATCACCAGAGGAGTTTTATTGTTTATCGGGCTGTTTTTATTAAAAAAACCCTCTTCAGGTTTTAAGACAATCTCTTTATGGTTGTTGCTCAGCATCGCCAGTATTGCTTTTTATTACGGCAGCATTCCGCCCTATTACTTGGCCTTTTTGTTTCCGGCAGTTTTTATGTTAATCGGAGAAATTTTATCCAGACTTAAAGGAAAATTATTATTTGTCAGCCTT
>JAHIKS010000135.1 GCA_018897475.1 Candidatus Altarchaeota archaeon | reverse complement strand
TCACAAACAATTGGGGCAAAACCTGGCGGGGGCTGCAGATGAACCAGCCCATGAACTATGGATGATTCCCTACACACGGGATGAGCATAGAAACTCCGAGTCGGGGTTAGACGCCCCGACATTTATGTCGGGGTAGTTCACATTCTGCAGTCTAATATAATCCCATGGACCTGAATCCGACACAATTCTACAAGGCGATGGCACCCAGACTAACGGTTCTTGTAACCACCGTCGACAGGGAAGGCAGCATCAACGCAGCGCCGTTCAGCTTCGTCTCTCCCGTCTCCATGGACCCCCCACTAGTCATGGTCTCCAGTGGCCATGGAAAGGACACCCTGAAGAACGTCAGAGACACCCGGGAATTCGTCCTTAATATCCCAACCGAGGAGATTCTGAATGAGATTTGTAAATGTGGTGGGAAATTCCCCCACGGCATAAACGAGCTGGACGAAGCCGGCCTGACCGCGGAGGATTCTGCTACGGTAAAGCCTCCCCGGGTCAAGGAGTGCATCGCCTGGTTCGAGTGCGGCCTTGAAGCAGAGCACGAGGCGGGCGACCATGTCATGCTCATAGGCCGGGTCCTGAAGGCAGAGGTAAAAGACGGCCTTGTGAAAGACGGCAACCTGGACGTCGGGAAGGCAAAAACCATCCAGCACATAGGCGGGACCGAATTCGCGGTCCCCGAGAGAGTCGTTAATGCTGAATAAAACCATGGACAACCTATACCCAAAAATAATCATTACCCTGTGTATCGCGGTTATCTGTTCTAATCTAACCTCTGCAGCCCCTGCCATGCCCGTTCTTGGCATTAATGACGAAACCATGGAGTGTGCCGAATTCTTTATGGGGGACGAGTGCTTACGCTGTGAGTTGCCAGAGGGGTGGGTAGATATTGGCAACCCCTATGATAATGAATGTCCTGAAGGATATGCAAAAGTGCAAGGCGAAGCCATCTGCAAGCCATTAAAGAACGATTTTTGTTGTACGGTGTCCCATTCCGGTCTTAACGGAAACTGCGAGGATGTCATAGTCAATGACGCAGAAAAGAAATGCGCCTTTGTTGAGGATATAACTGAATGTGATAGTCTACCTCCCGGATGGACCCGCGCAGAAGAGGATGAATTCTGGGGCAGAGTCTGTCCTTCCTGGGAATATGGCTGGCTTGATGGATATCTTGAATGTGGTAACCCAGGAACTACAATTCCAACAACTATACCCGATAACCAGGAAACTACAATTCCAATAAGTCCACCAGATGATCAAGAGGATACAACTCAAATACTACTTGCAGGCGCTGTTTTGGTTTTCCTTAGCCTCATAGTGTGGGGCATTTATGCTAAATCTAAATAATTGTGTGGTAGTGCGAAAGAGACCCCTTCAGCTGCTCCACCACCGCACTTACTGAACCCAGCGCGTGCCCGACCACCTTCTCCGTTGAATTCCCCAGCAATGAATTCGCCACCGCATAGCTGGAGCGCGCTATGGCCTCGAGATTATAACCCCCTTCCAGCTCGACGACGAGTTTCCCACCACAGACGTCCCTCGCAAGCCCCAGCATCATCTCGGTCAGGAACCCGTAGCCCTGGTCGGTCAGCTGCAGCCCCGATATAAAATCGTCCTTGTGCGAATCAAAGCCCGTAGATATTACAATGAGCCCCGGCCGGAAACTCTTTGCAAGGGGAATAATCAGCTCCTCCAGAACATAGACGTAGTCCGAGTCTCCTGCCCCTGAGCGCAGCGGGACGTTGACGGTGTAGCCCTCACCCGCCCCCTCGCCAAGCTGCTCCGCGAAACCGGTGCCGGGATAGAAGGAGACCGGGTCCTGGTGTATTGAGATGTTCAGGACGGATGGGTCGTCATAGAATATATCCATGGTGCCGTTGGCGGCATGAGCATCCCAGTCTAAAATCATAATCTTTTTCAGCCCCTGCTTCTCCTGCAGATATCTGGCCATGACAGCAACATTATTGAAGTAGCAGAAGCCCATTGCCTTGTCCCTTGTAGCGTGATGCCCCGGCGGCCTGACCAGGGCGAGCGAATTGCCGAACTCCCCCTTCGCAACGACCTCTCCCGCCAGCATGACTCCCCCTGCGGCGAGCCTTGCAATGTCATAGGTATTAGCCTGTGCAAAGGTGTCTGCATCAATGGGTCCGCCGCCCCTGGCGCACATGGCCCTGACGAATTCCACATACCCCCCCTTATGCACCCTCAGCAAATCCTCCTCTGAACATGGGTCGGGAGTAAGGGTCTCAACCTTATCGAGAATCCCCCCGTTGCGGAAATAGTCCATCACCGAAATCAGCCGCTCTCTCCTTTCGGGATGCCCGGGCCCCGCGTCGTGCTTCAGGTAGTCTTCGTGGTAGATTAGCGCGGTTTTATCCATTTCAGAATCAGAAAATCTTCTTCTGCTTCCTTACGTGCCAGGAAATCTCCTTTGCCACCTCGTGGTATATCCTTGAGAGCTCCTCCTTGTCTGCGCCGGCCTTCTGCCTGCTCTCGAAGTTCTCGAAGTAGAAGTTGACCCCCCCGATAATCTCCTTTTCATTGTAATCTATGCCCAGCCTGTCGAGGAAGCCCTCCATCGACTTGTCAACCGTTGCTGCCTCCAGCGCCTTGTAGTTCTCAAGGACGTAGAACACAACGATGAGGATTATTATAACCTGGAGGACCAGTGCCAGGAGCATGAATTCAAGCAGTTCATAAAGCATCGAGACAATCAGTATGAACAGGACAAAGACGCTCAGGATGAAGTAGCTCCTGAGCTGGTTAATGTTGTCGCTCATCAGGGCAATCTTCAGGTTGCTGAAGAAACCCACGCCCCCTTCCTCCTCCCGGATGTCCTTCATCTTGTCGTGCTTGTATCCTGCCTTGTACAGGAAGGGCAGCAGTATGACGAAATACGCGACCAGAACGAGTGTTGCTGATTCAATGCCTATGGCGTCGGCCAGTATGCCAACGGAGTCCCTTATCTCCACCATGGCGCCCTGGCGGAAGATAATCAGCGAGATTATCCCTAAGGCCATCAGTATCGCAAAGAGGCCGGCAAAAACCATCAGAAACGAAACCAGTGCGCTGTCGGACTTGCGGGACCTTATGGCAGGGCCGAATGCAGAGACCACCAGCACTATGCCTGCAAAGAGCAGCAGAACAGACACAATCAGACCGACAGTTGTTACTACCATCCTAAATATATATTACCTTAATCGGCTATAAAAACCTAGAACCCGCCGAGCGTCATCTGCTTTCCGAGGCCTTTCAATTCGTCCTCTGAATAGCCCAGCGCCTCGAGAATTCTCATTACCGCTGGAAGGACCTGGTTATTTATGTAGTAGTTGGCGTCGTAGTCCCCCTCCTCCACGAAGTCGACAACCCTCGCCCTGTCCGAGATGCTTGTGCCCGTCTTGGTAACGACGTAGGTCACGATGTCCCCCTGCTTGAATTCCCTGCCCTCCTTGATTGCCTTCCTCGCTGCGACTATATGGGGCCCCGCCTGGACGTATTCGTTCATGCCCCGGGTTATCTGCGTGTGTATGGTGAGGTCGTCCAGCTTCACATCACCTGTTTTTATCATTTGGACCATTCCCTTCACTATCTCGGCCGCCTTCTCGGGGTCTTTGTCCTTGAGCAGCGCGTTCAGGACTTTTGTCTGCGTCTCCTTCGCTACGTTCGACCAGTCCCTCCTTCTAACCTCGAGGCCCTTCACAAGCAAAGTGCCCTTCTCGTCCATCAGCGCATATCTCTTCTTGGTTATGAAAATTCCCCGGGGATAGAAGCCCTCGAACTCCAGCTCCATACCTCCCGGGAGCTCCTTGTTTATCTCGCCGGAGAATTTCTTTGACTCGGCAATTATCTTCTTGCTGTCCTTCTCACCCGAGACGGTTATGTAGATTGAGTCCGTATCGCCATAGAGGACGTCGAAGCCGTGCTTTTGTGCCGCTTCTATTGTGTTGTGGATGTATTGTCTCCCAAGCGCTGCTATTGCCTCGGCGCACTCTCTGGAGTACCACACCGCCCTTGCAAAGGCAAAGTAGCCGTACATGGAATTCGACAGCAGTTTGAGCGCCTGCTGCTCAACGTCGAGGAATCTCTTCTTTTCAGGGTCACTTTCCTCTTTCAGCCTCTTTTTGGCCTCGATTCTCCGCTGTATCAGCTCACCCACAGTCTCCGGAATCAGCCCGACATTTTTCTTGCAGAAATGGTGCCCGGCCGGTGACTGAAACGCCTCCTCCTTCTTGCAGCAGGCACAATTCATGGCAGACGGATCTATGTTGTGGCTTATTATGATGGAAGGGTACAGGGAGCGAAAGTCAAACAGCACGATGTTGTCGTGGATTCCCCTCTTCGGCTCCACCACATATGCCCCCACATAGCTACTCTTTTGCCTTTCAGTTGCAATCCGGTCTGATGGCTTATTCGGTATCAGGATGTTCTTTTCATATGCCCGCTTTATGAGCAGGTCCTCCACCCTCTGCCCCGAGCCGGACCTCGATGACTTGTAGACTGGAATCCTCGTTATCCTGGAAAGCTCATACTGTAGTGGAAGGATTGCAAGCCCCATCCTCAACGTGCCAACTGCATCAGCCATTGAGTATTCGAATACCTCTTTCATCTCGCCTGGCTCATTGGCATCCCAGATCTTGTGCATCTCTGCCGCGTTTATGTCCTTCTTCTCCTCGCCGAACATCTCGAGGTAGACGTTCTCAAGGGTGTAGCGACTCAGGTTGAATACCTGCCGGCATATGGGGTAGAGGTCTATGTGCGGCCTTCCCCTAACCTTGGCTCCAAGGTTCATGCCCCTCCTTTCAAGCCTTACCTTGCTGCCGTCGATTCCAAGGCCGACGTCCATCTTGTACTTCGCGGCCCGTTCGTTCAGGTATGGGAAGTCGAAATTATCGCCGTTGTAGGTGCACAGTATGTCGATTTCTTGCTCCTTTACGGTCTGGATGAGCCTCTTGATTACCTCCTTCTCATCGGAGAGAATCTCAAGGTAGTCCAGGCTAACGCCCGGGGTCTCCCGGTAGGTCCATACCTTCTTAAGCCCTGTGGAGTCCGCATAGCTTATCATCAAAAGGGGATCCTTCTCAGACTTCGGCTCCCCCCGGGGATTATAGACCTCAAGGTCAAAGGACGCGATTCTCAAATCCAGCTGCTCGGCATCCTCCATTGGAACGATGCCTGAATTTATAAGGTATCTCTCGGCAAAGGGAATCGCCGCCTCCCTGACCTCCTTGGTATTCTCGAACTCCTTTATCTCCCCCCTCAGCTCCGGGACGTTCTGCGGCAGCTTCACGGTGACCTTGAGAACCTCAATCTCCTGCCTGACTTCGACCTTTTTGACCGTCTCGACTTTCACTACGCCATCCAGCTTTTCGATGTTCTTTTTCGACCCCTCAAGGTCGTCGGAGGTGACGTAGAAGTGGGGCTCGAAGTCGTCAATCTCCCTGATTTCCCTGCCCTTATCCACCTTATAATACAGCCTTATGACTGCCTTTTCGTCCCTCACAGTGTAATCGATATCTAGCAGGGTTTCCATGTTAAGTAATGTTATTATATTCCTAAAACCCATATCTTTAACTGATGAGAAGAATAGCACTGGTTGTTTTCATTGCCCTTATGTCGGCATGTGTTCAGGACAGCGGGATACCGGACAGCGGCATAGAGGTGAGGGGCAGAATCTACGTTACTGGGAATGAGCCGTTTACTCAGCTTGCTGTTGAGGCCCCGGAGGGAAGCTACTGCCTTACCGGAGCAGATGAGCTCCGGAACATGCAGGGACAGACCCTGACCATAAGGGGGGAGCTGACCGACGAATTCTGCGGGACATCCCTTGGCGAGACAATAGCGGTGGAGGAATTCGAATGAAAAGGCTGGTTATCTTTCTGGTTATTCTGAGTTTCTGCTTCATGGCGGCTGCCGACTCATCCAGAGGAAAATGCAGGACGCACGAGCTTCCGTCAATCCCTGCCGAGGCCGCGAAGGCCTATGACGCCGCGAGGGCCTATGACTCCGGGATAAAGTCTGCCGCCATCAAGCCACAGACAGTGAGCCTCGGCGACACCACAGCTTTCTGGATTCAGAATTTTGACACACAGACATGGTTCCAGATTGACGCAGTCCTGAGGAACGTAACCTCTGTAGCATACGTCTACGTCCAGACCAAGGACACCGACGGGAATGCAATCTGGGTGGACACGACTCTCGACCCAGGAAAACTGGCAGGCTACATAACCCAGGCGGACGTGGACCAGATAGCAGCAGAATTCGATTCCATCTATGCAAACGACCGGCTCTACTTCGGCGAGGAGGAGCCCGAGGGGGTGGACGGCGACTCCCGCATAACAATCCTTTTAACGGACATAGACGAGAGCTATGTCAATGGCTATGCAGGGGAGGGGTATACTGCGGGCTATTTCTGGTCCGTTAACGAGTTCAGCGAATCTTATGTATCTCCACCATACCACAGCAACGAGCGCAAGATGTTCTACATCGATACGTTCCCGCTGATAGAGAAGGGGAGCTATGACGGTGTTGTGGATTACACGCCGACTACCAACCACGAGGACTATTACATAGCTGAAGGTTCCAACAACAGTTACCCGACCATTGCTCATGAATTCCAGCACATGATTCACTGGTACCACGACAGC
>JAHIKS010000134.1 GCA_018897475.1 Candidatus Altarchaeota archaeon | reverse complement strand
TGTTCTTGAATTCATCCGGCATGTCAAGCTCAAACGTCTCGTAGCTCTCCATGTCCATCAGCTGGACCGAACTGCCTATAATATTCAGCACCTGAGCGGTCTTCTTGTCAATGATTGGAATCTCAATCTTCTGGCTGATGGACATGGAGAGCTACGAGACGTTTGAGCTTGACATGCCGGATGAATTCAAGAACAAGCTGGAGCAGGGCAAGGAATTGCAATACATGGACGTCCTCGGCAGGAAGAAGATTCTGAACGTTTCATGAACACCCCCATCAGGATGAACAGGAGAATAATAACCATAGTTGCCATACTCTTGATTGTAGGAATTTCCGTCGCGAAGGAATATCCTCCGCTCTTGGTGAACTGGAGGTATCCTGCCAAGACGCAGAAGATATACTCTCTGGACTGGGATGATGATGGAGTAGAGGAGATATTCGCCTTCACCTCTGTATCGCGCGGTTCCAAAGAAAGTTACCTGCGTCTGAATGTTCTTGAGCCCGACGGGAGTCTGGAATTAGATACCGATATTAGGGGATGGGGCACCTATTCTGCCACAACATATACTGCAGCCGATGAAAGGTTGTATGGCGTCTATGTCGATGATATAAATGATGACGGAGACCTGGACTTCTTCGTGGGGAGCTGGATTACCTGGGGTTCCCTGAACGTGCACAAATTCTACAGGGTTGACAGGATTACAAAGGAAGTAGGCGGTGATATAACGCACCCATTAAAGCTGCAGTGGTTCCATGAGGGGGCGGGCAGGATGAACGACGTCGAGTACCTGGATGGCGGAATTCTCGCCGCATGTCTGGAGGACGCTGCAATCTATAAGTTTACCACCGATGGCACGGTTGAGTGGAAGAGCGACCTGGAGGGGGCAGTGTGGGACATAATGCCAGTTGATATAAACAGGGACGGCCTGACCGACATTCTGGCAGGAACGTTCCGCTCCATATCCGTGGTGGATTCATCCGGGGGGCTGACCTGGGATTATACCACAGACGGGAGGATATGGGGCGTCTATGCGGCAGACCTTGATGGAAATATCGGCAATGAGGTGGTCGGGGTCTCAGAAGATGAGGAGATATATGTCCTGGATTCGGTGGGGAACCTGAAGAGCAGGTTCAGCCTTGCGGGAGTGACCGCAGGAATAGTTATAGCGGATTTTGACGAGAACGGCAAGGCAGAGATAATTACTGCGTCCAAGGACAGGCACATCTACGCAATTAACAGCGACCTGTGGCAGGACTGGAATTACAGCATGGATAATCTCATGGAGGAATGGGAATATGGTGCCAGTGAGGCCATTCAATCCCTTCATGTAATGGAAGGGGAAAGTGAAAAAACTCTCCTCGTGGGAACCAATAAGGCCCTCTATTCGTTCAGGATAAACCCGGATTACGTGGATGACGAAAAGGCGAAGGGTTACTATGATCTGGCTCTTGAATACTACACAAGCAGGGGCCTTGATGAGCTGATAGAATATGCAACCCTTGCCAGGGAGATATTTGTCAGGCTTAAAGACACAGGAGGAGTTATAAAGTGCGACAAGCTTCTCCTTTGGGGGGAGAATGGGACTTTGGGTGACAGGAAGGGCCTGGCGGAGGAGCATTTCAGTAAAGCCCAGGAATTATACGGGGAGGACGTGCTCAGCAATGCGACTTATTACGCCGAGAGTGCAAGGGAGATATACGATGAGCTGGGCCTTATTAGGGGGGTCATGGACTGTGACCTCCTGCTCGCTAACATCGATAATAGATGGAACGAGATAATGCAGGATGATATTAAAGCCGCCGAGCAGAATATCATAGAGGCGAAGGTCAGCTACGACGGCGGGAATTACGAGGACGCGGTGTCTTATGCAGAAAAGGCGAAGGAGGTTTACCTGAAGGTCAGCGACCAGGACAAGATAGACGAATGCGACTCCATCATCCATAAAAGCGGAAAGCGCATAAATGCAAAGTCAATGTACGATAAGGCAATGGAGTATTTCGAGGCGGGAGAGTACGAGAATTCCAGCCAGTACGCGGAGGATGCAAAGGAGGTTTACCTGGAGATTGAAGATGGAGGAATGGTCAAGGTATGTGAGAGGCTTATTGATTCCTCCGACAAGTACATACGTGCGCAGGAGTCCTACCAGAAGGCAAAAGAATCCTACGACGGGGGGGACTATGACAAAGCGCAGGAGTATGCAAAGGAGGCCAGGGATTTGTATGTGGGGCTGGGTGATAATAACGGCATTGAAAAATGCGATTCCCTTTTCACAGGTATAGACGAGAAAAGGAACTGGTACATGGATTATGTGAATTATGCCATAGCGGCAGTATTTATTATTGCAATTATTCTGGTATTTCTGAGGATGAGAAAGCAGTCAGACGGGGGTTCCAAGGCAGCGGAGATGAGAAAGCAGCCGCCGGGGGGTTCAGGGGTGGTGAGGTCAGAGGGTGGTTCCAATGCAGTTCAGTCACTGGGAGATTCTGAGTTAGTGCAGTCAGAGGGGGATTCCGAGATAGTGGGCAATAAGCACGAAGAGAACCCCGGGGATTCCGAAAATCGCTATGATGGCGAGCTTTAGAATAGTGACCTGAATCTCGACATCGAAATAATGGACGAGTATGAGAAGGATTATTATACCGACCACTGAATTTATTATGAAGTGCTTTGACATGCCCCACACCTTTGCGAGGATTGCTAATATTGCAAAGAACGCGGCGACATAGAACAGCCATAAGTAATCCTGGATTATGGGGAACCATTCAAGCACCGGCGATTCGAGGAAGATTGCCTTTATCTCCTCGACAGATACCTCAAGACCGGGGAAGAAGCCGTAGACAATCTCCTGTATCTTGTCTACAATCTGCTGCACTGCGTTATAGAGCTGCTCCAATGCGGGTTTCAATGTGTCTTCTGCCGAAACCGATTGAACGATGGATAAGAATAAGAGCGATATTATCAAAAAATGGAGTGTTTTTGATTTCATTATCAATTAATAATAGGGGATTCAGGATTTATATCTAGTCAGTATAGATGGTATTGCGCACAATGCTCCCCGCAGACACGCTTGCGTGGGGGTAGATGGCCCTGCCAGGCATTATCGAGACGTTTATGCCGGTCCTGACTCCATCGCCCATGAGACATCCGAATTTTCTCCTGCCCGATGCTGTCAGCTCGTTCTTTATCTCTATCCTGACCTCCTCATTGTCCACCCTGAGATTTGCAACCTTGGTTCCTGCCCCGAAGTTGCAGCCCTCGCCGATTATTGAGTCGCCGACATATGAGAGGTGGCCTATGTTCGTGGAGTCCATAATGATGGAGTTCTTGATTTCTACGGCATTGCCTATGTGGGCGTTGTTGCCGATTGACGAATGGGGTCTTATGTAGCAGCTGGGGCCTATGACGCAGTTTTCTCCAATCCAACAGGGGCCCTCTATGTAGGAGCCGGATTTTATCACTGTGCCTTTACCTATCCTGACCGGGCCCTTGACTACGGCGAACTTCTCGACCTCCGCCTTCTCTGGCTTGAGATTCATATTCTTCAGCAGTATTTCATTCGCATCAAGGAGGTCCCATGGCCTGCCGATGTCTATGCAATGGTCATCACACTCGAAGCCGTGGACCTTCTTTTCCTTGATGAGGAGTTTAAGGGCGTCGGGAATTTCGTATTCGAGCCGGGTTGACTTTTCAATGCTCCTTATTGCATCGAATATTTCGGAGTTGAAGGAGTAGATTCCCGCATTGGCCAGGTTGTTGGTAGATTTTTTAGGCTTCTCTACTATGCCGCTGACAGTGTTCCCCTTGAGATTCACTATGCCGAATTGCGAGGGGTTGTTAACTCTTGTTAGACAAAGGCTGTTTTCGGCCTTTGCTTTCCTGTTGCGGGAGAGGAAGTCGGATATCAGTTTCTTGGGTAGAATCAAATCGCCGTTCATGGCAAGGAAATTCTCGCCGACTTTACCCTCGGCCATGGATATTGCGTGGGCTGTGCCAAGCTGCTCCTTCTGTTCGATGTAATGCAGCTTGATGCCGTTGAATCTCTTCCCGAAGTGGTCGATGATTGTCTCCTTTTTGTAGCCGACAATGAGGAGGGCGCTCTTGAACCCGTTCCCGGCCAGTGCCTCAAGGTTCCACTCGAGGATTGGCTTGCCTGCGACTGGAAGCATCGGCTTGGGCCTTGTTGATGTGAGGGGCCTCAGTCGTGTTCCTTCCCCGGCTGCCATGACTACTGCATCCATCTTAGAGTTCTGTGCATTCTACCCCTTCAGGAACGAACTGGTTGTTGATTCTCTTAGTCTCCTTGCACCGCTTGCCGTCTTCATTCCAGTAGGTGATTGAATACTGAAGGGTATTTCTCTTATAGAATTCCTGATATATATAGTCCCTGTCCCGGGTCTCCCAGGACCTAATCCTTGCCTCGCCGGAATCGTAGGTGGATTCAGACAGGCATACCTCCTGCATCTCTCCGCGAATTTCCTTGTCCTCCATCTGCGTGGGGCACCAGCTTTGCTGGTCCGTGGACAGGAAATAGGCGGCAATAACAACGAGAGTTAGGACAAGCAGGGCAAAAATCATTGCGTTTCTTTTCATGATAAACGGGTAAAGGAAACTCCCCACTTTAGTGGGAAGAGGAATTTGCCCCTTTCACCTCCTTGTTTTTCACTTTTCCTGTGCTCTCCCACAAGGTATTTGGAGTGGTTGGTTAGATAGTTAATCATGGTAGGCCTTACCAAAACAATACGAATACCGTTGC
>JAHIKS010000009.1 GCA_018897475.1 Candidatus Altarchaeota archaeon | reverse complement strand
TCATAATCCACCTTTTTTTGCTTATCAAGGTTATCGCCCTAATCACAGACTGTGATTAGAGCTACCTAAAAAGGTGGGGAAAGTTCACGACCATTTCTGGGGAAATCTACGCGACCATCTACATAATCGCAAGACAGCGACAGAAGAAATAAGTATTTATATCCGCGTTATCTAATTTCTAACATATTGTGAACTCATATAGGGTGGGTTCCATATGAAAATGGATAAAAAAGCACGTTTTTACGGACCTCTCTTTGTGATTTTTGTTACCTTTTTGCTGGTTTCTCTGAGCGGCGTTGCTTCTGCAGACCCCTGGTTTCCCGACATCTTCTCCATGATTGGGAATATTATCGGGGTGCAGGATGCGGGCTCTATTGCTCCTGCTGTTGTAGGAGCTAACTGCACAATCAGTGGTGACTGCAATTATGACGAAGTCTGCAACACTTCAGGACAATGTCAGCTTCTAGAATGCTACTCTGCCCACATCCCTAGTGATTGCTATGCCTCTGCAGAAAATCACACATGCTTTAGCAATGCCTGTGCAGCAGAGGAGGTATGCGTCCAAAATCAGTACGGCTGGTTCTGCAATATGACTGCAGTAACAACCACAACCACCATTATCAGCGCACTCGACCACCTCATATTCAGCGAAATCCTCTACAACGAGCCGGGAAGCAACACAACCAAGGAATGGATAGAGATTTACAATCCCACTTCCTATCATCTGGATTTGACCGGCTACACTATCATGGACGGCTCCGGCGACGAGTATGACGTCCCCTCCGGGACAGCGATAGACCCTGAAGTGACCATGGTCATAGCCAAGAGCGGGTTCTTTGATGAATGGGGATGTGAAGCAGATTTAACAGACCTTGGTTTGAGCCTTAACAATGGAGGGGATGTTCTCTACCTGAAAGACGCTTATGACAATGTGGTTGACATGGTGGCCTGGGGAGGCAATGTCTCTGGATGGGATATTACAGCCGGCGACGGTGAATCAATAGCCAGGGTAGACCTTTACACCGACACGGATTCCGTTTCGGACTGGTATGTAGAACAATTTCCAATGCCCTGTGAAGCACCATGCACCTGCGACACTACCGATGCGTGTGATCCAGACTGCACTTGCGACCCGGACTGTGCAGCACCAACCACAACCACCATACCACTAACATGTTCAACTGATGCTGATTGCGCAGGCATGATTTGTCCTACTGTAGTTGGTGAAGATACACTAAAGTGTAATCCACTGACGGGAGAATGCTACTGTGGCGGTGTGTGTGGGGATGGATATTGTGATAGTTATGAAGAGTCTTCAGGAACCTGCCCAAATGACTGTGCTGCAACCACAACCACCATACCACTATGTACCTGTGATGTAACCTATGGCGTCTGTGACCCAGACTGCACTTGCGACCCGGACTGTGCACCATCCTGCGAATGCGACTTAACTGATGGAGTTTGTGATGAAGGCTGTACCTGTGACCCAGACTGCATGCCAGGAGACTGTCCTTGCGACACAGGCCCAGGATGCCAGGATAACTGTCCTTGTGATCCAGAATGTGTTTATAATCCCTGCGAGGATGTGAATTCATATTATTACGGAATGTCCTGCACGGCCTCAATCTCAGGAACGATAACCTCGTCTGCAGATGAAAGTGCAGTAGCCAATGCATGGGTAGATGCTTGGGAGAATCAGGGAGGTTACAGTGAAGGAACGATGAGCAACAGCAGCGGGAATTATGCCCTAGAGAATCTCCCTGACGGACTCTGCTATAATCTGCATGTTTCGGCACCCGAGAATTCCGGACTGGCAGGCTATCACGAGGATTCAGTGTGCGTCTCAGGAGCGTTAACCAAGGACGTACAGCTATCGGCAGGCGGAACGATAACCGGAAGCGTTACTGTGAATGGAGCACCAGTAGCCAATGCACAGATGGATGCGTGGGGTCCCACCGGAGGAGGATGGGCCAATACAGGCGCTGACGGAACATATACTATGTCAGGACTGGCTACCGGGACATACACAGTTTCGGTTAGATTGGAAAATACTGATTATCCTGATTACACGGCACCTGAGAAAACGGCTTCGGTAACAGCAGGACAGACAACCAGTGGCGTTAATTTTGAACTGAGCATTGGTGGCTCAATCTCTGGCACTGTTACTTATGCAGATGGCGCTCCAGTAGCGAATATAAGAGTTGAGGCATGGCAGGAGATGCAGGACTGGAGCGCTGGAGGAGGCCATGGAGAAGATTGGACGGCCAGCGACGGAACCTATATGATAAAGGGCCTGAGTTCCGGGACATATAGGGTAGAAGCTAGGATGGATGACCCATCAATGAACTATGCGGTCGAATCCCAGACAGTAACAGTAACCGCTGGACAGACAACTACAGGCGTGAATTTCGTCCTCTCAGCAGGAGGCTCAATCTCAGGAACGGTTACGGATTCTACCGGGAATCCAGTCGCTAATGCAGAGCTAAACGCTTGGCAGTCAGAAGGAGGCTATGGCGGTGGCTGGGCAATGACTGGCTCGGATGGAACCTATACAATGACTGGCCTCTCAAGTGGAACCTATAATATAGAGGTCAGAGCAGGAGATTATTCATCAGCTATGAAGACAGTTACAGTAACGGCAGGTCAGGATTCCATAGTTGATTTCGTCCTTAGTGTGGGTGGTTCCATCTCCGGAACCGTAACCTATTCAGACGACTCTCCGGCATCTAATCTAAGAGTGGAGTGCTGGAACGAGATGGGCTCTGGCTGGGGCGATGCATTTACTGATACAACCGGTGCTTATACTATAAGCGGCCTTTCTACCGGAACATACAGGGTAGAGGTCAGGACTGACGACTCCACAGCGAATTATGCTGTAGACTCACAGACAGTCAGCGTAACCGCAGGCCAGGAAACCACTGGAGTTAATTTCGTCCTCTCAGCAGGAGGCTCCGTCTCAGGAACCGTTACCGATGCAAGCGGACCGGTAGCAAATATAAGAGTGGAGTGCTGGAACGAACAGGGCTCAGGATGGGGCGATGCCATGACAGCCACAGATGGAACCTATACGATAAACGGGCTGTCAACCGGAACCTATCGTGTGATGGTCAGGTCCGAAGAGGCCGACACGAATTATGCAACGGCCGAGAAGACCGTATCGGTAACAGCGGGCCAGGAAACCACGGGAGTAGACTTCGTATTAACAGCAGGCGGCTCCATCTCCGGAACCGTTACATATGCCGGAAGCCCCGTGGCAAACATGAGGGTTGAGTGCTGGAAGCAAGAAGGCATGGGATGGGGCGATGCCTGGACTGAATCAGACGGGACCTATACGATAACAGGTCTATCCAGTGGGGTATATGAGCTAGAGGTCCGCTCCGGTGATGGCACAACAAGCTATGCATCCAGCCGCAAAACGGCAACAGTAGTAGCAGGCCAGGAGACATCCGGCGTTGATTTTGCATTGTCAGCAGGAGCGTCAATCTCCGGAACCGTCACCTATGGCGGCTCTTCAGTATCAAACATGCGAGTCGAGTGCTGGAACGAGCAGGGCTCAGGATGGGGCGATTCCATAACAGCCACGGACGGAACCTATACAATAAGCGGCCTGTCGGCCGGAACATACCGCGTTAAGGTGAGGAACGACTGGGACCCGACAGGGGCATCAGCTACAAGCAATTACGCATCCGGGGAAATGGTCGTAATCCTGACGGCAGGGCAGCAGGCTACTGGAATAGACTTTGCACTTACTCTGGGCGGCTCAATCTCCGGAACCGTTACCCACAATGCAGCGGCTGTATCACACCTCAGGATTGAGACACACTGCGAGAACTGCGACAGCTGGGGCGAGGCGATGACCTCAGAGACAGGGGAATATTCAATAACCGGGTTATCTACCGGAACCTATAGGGTAGGAATTCGCACCGAGTGGGATTCAACGACCAATTACGCGACAGAGGAGCAGACCGTCTCAGTTGTAGAAGGCCAGGAAACCGCCGGAGTTGACTTTGTGTTGACGACAGGAGGCTCCATCTCAGGAACAGTTACCTATAATGGAGACCCGGTGGCCTATACGAACGTGGGGGCATGGTGCGAATCAGACGAAGGAGGCGGCTGCGGGGGAGGCGGAGCCATGACCGAATCCGATGGGACCTATGCCATAAGCAGCCTGATGAGTGGAACCTACCATGTAGATATTTACCCCGGTGATGCTGGCGGAACAAACTACGCATCGGAGGAGAAGATTATAACAGTAACGGCTGGGGAGGCAGTAACCGGAGCCGACTTTGCACTAACCGCTGGGGGCTCAATATCAGGAGTTGTCATTGACGGCGCAACCTGCTTTGATGGCTGCGACCCGATACCGAACATCCGGGTTCAATGCTGGATGGAGAACGGCGCTGGATGGGGCGACGCCTGGACAGGTTCAGATGGAACCTACTCGATAAACGGCCTTTCGACAGGAACCTACCACGTCGAGGTCCGCGCCAGCGAGTCCGGTATGAATTACGCATCAAAGGAGAAGGTTGTCTCAGTAACCGCAGGCCAGGAAACAAGTGGCGTGAATTTCAACCTTACTACTGGGGCATCAATCTCCGGAACAGTCATCTATTCTGACGGAAGCGGAGCATCTGACATAATGGTAGAGGCTCATAAAGAGATGGAACAAGGCTGGGGCAACGCCTGGACAGAGTCAGATGGAACCTACACAATAACCGGACTTACAAGCGGAACCTACAGGGTGGAGATATTCTCCGATTATGCGGCCCAGCCGCAGATGGTAACTGTAAACACAGGGGCTGACACGTCAGGAGTCGATTTCACACTGACAACCGGAGGCTCCATCTCAGGAACCGTTACAGACGCAAACGGGGCGGTCGCCTACATAAATATCCATGCATGGAGCGAGACCGGCGGCTGGGGCGGAACAATGACGGAATCCGACGGGACCTACACAATAACGGGCCTTTACTCAGGCACCTACCACGTGAACGTAGATACTATGGGCAGCAGCCAGAATTACGCATCCTCCGAGAAGACTGTAACGGTAACGGAAGGGCAGAAAACTAGCGGCGTGAATTTCAACCTGAGCACGGGCGGCTCCGTCTCTGGAACCGTCAAGGACGAGGCAGGCAGCCCGGTGCCAGACATGAGAGTGGAGTGCTGGAAGGAGATGGGCGAGGGCCATGGCGAGACCATGGTCAAGCAGGACGGAACCTACACGGTAAAGGGCCTTAAATCAGGCATTTATCACTGCACAGTCAGAGCCCAATGGGGCTCAACAAGCAGCTATGCGACAGATGAGCAGACGGTAACAGCCACCGCAGGCCAGACTACCACAGGAGTGAATTTCGTCCTATCGGCAGGAGGCTCGATTTCAGGGACAGTAACCTACAGCGGAAGCCCGATGGGCGGCGTTATAGTGGATGCGTGGAGCGAGGTCGGCGGGGGCAACGCAATGACCGACTCGAATGGAGCATATACTGTTACGGGGCTTGGGTCCGGAACCTATCATGTGAATGCGCATCCCTTCTGGAGCTCAACTGGGACTACACAGAATATTGCATCAGAGGAGCAGACCGTAACGGTCACTGCAGGAACAGAAACATCCGGAGTGAATTTCGACCTCACAGACGGAGCATCAATCTCAGGTAGCGTTACCCTGAGTGGTGCAGGAGTCCCCTATGTAAAGATAGAGGCCTTCAAGGAAAATGGAGGAGGATGGGGCGGAATCATGACCGAGTCCGACGGGACCTACACAATAACGGGCCTGTCAGGAGGAACCTACTTCGTGGAGGCCAGACTGGAGGGAACCTCATATGAGAACTACGCCACAAAAACCAAGAAAGTAACCCTCACTTCCGGCCAGTCGGTAACGGGGGTTAACTTTAACCTCACCCAGGGCGGTTCAATCTCGGGTACAGTAACCGATTCAAGCGGCCCGGTTGCCTATATGAGAGTAGAGGCATGGAAGGAGGGCGCTCCCGGCTGGGGCGGGTCCATGACGGCCTCTGATGGAACCTACACAATTCCCGGACTCTCAGCAGGAATCTACCACATAGAGGTGCACTTCGGCTGGGGTTCAACAGGGGAAACCTACACCAATTACGCATGCGATGCGAAGACCGTTACCGTAGCTGCAGGCCAGACAACGTCCGGCGTGAATTTCGTCCTGGCAACAGGGGGAACAATCTCAGGGACTGTAACTGCCGGTGGCCAGGCAGTTTCTTACGTAAGAGTGGAGGCATGGAAGGAGGAATCGCCTGACTGGGGCGACGACGAGACAGCCTCCGACGGAACCTACACGATAAGTGGTTTAACAACAGGAACATATCACGTGAAGGTCAGGACTGAAGGGACGTCCTATTCAGGATATGCCTCCGGCGAGAAGGTGGTCAGTGTAACGGCCGGGCAGGACAGGACGCTGAACTTCAACCTGACAACCGGAGCTTCCATATCGGGGAATGTAACCGCCGGCGGAGCAGCGGCACAGTATGTAAGAATAGATGCATGGAGAGACTGGGAGTCCGGACAGACGCCGGACTGGGGCGACACAATTACTGCCTCCGATGGAACCTATACCATAACTGGTCTTATGGGAGGCAAATACCATGTGAATGTGCGGGCAGAGGGTACCTCATACTCAAGCTATGCATCCCTGGAGCAGACCGTGACAGTAACGGCCGAAAGCTCCCGGACGGGAGTGGACTTTGCTCTGACCACAGGGGGCTCCATCTTGGGGACGGTTACAATGAGCGGCTCCGGAACTCCCTATGTGAGGGTGTGGGCATGGAGAGAAGGGGCACCAGACTGGGGAGACACGGTAACTGACAGTTCTGGAGCCTACACGATAAGCGGCCTGTCATCTGGAAGCTATCATGTAGGGCTGGAGCTCGAGGGAACCGACTATGAAGGATATGCTGCGGATGAGCAGACAGTAGCTGTCACTGCAGGCAGTGAAACCTCCGGCATAGGATTTGCACTTGCACAGGGCGGCTCGATCTCAGGAACAGTTACCAACTCAAGCGGAGCAGTAGCAGAGGTCCATGTCGAGGCATGGAATGAAGAGGACACCGGCCACGGATGGACGAAGACCGATTCCAGCGGAGCCTATACAATAACCGGACTTTCAGCAGGAACATACAATATTGAGGTATGGACCAGCGGCTATGCATCCGTGATGCAATCCGTGGTTTCCGTAACGGCAGGTCAGACAACATCCGGAGTAGACTTTACTCTGGCGGCAGCCGGTTCCATCTCAGGAACGGTAACTTATGACGGGTCTGGCGTTGCTGATATAGAGGTATTCGCATGGAGCCCGACTACACAGGCTGGTGGAGAGGCACATACGGATGCCAGCGGGAATTACCTGATAGAGGGCCTTCCTGAAGGTACAGACTACAAGGTAAAGGTCGAGGCTGAGGGATATGCATCAACAATGGCCACGTCCATATCCGTAACGGGAGGGGAGACAACTACGGGAGTGGACTTTGAATTATCGGCAGGAGGCACACTCTCCGGAACGGTAACAGACTCCGATGAAACCCCGCTGGAGGAGGCCAACATAAACATCTGGGTTCCTGGAGAAGGATTTGGGGAAGACTGGGAGGATACAGGCGATGACGGAACCTATATCATAGAAGGAATTCCTGCCGGGACCTATACAGTTGAGGCGTATCTGGATGGATATGAGCCGGTGGGGGTGAATGTGACGATTACCGAAGGAGTGACAAAAACGCAGGACTTCACCCTGCAGAACTCCAGCATAAATTCCTCCGTAATAAAGATGGCGTCCATCGCTCCCGGGGCAGGGACAGCACCAACTGCAAGTGCAGGCCCCGACCAGACGATAAGTCTGGGAACGACACTCTACGTAAGCGGCGGCGATTCTGCAGATTCTGATGGAACGATACAGTCGTATGCATGGAACTTTGGCGATGGAGACATCGTCTATGGAGTCACGCAGTTCCACGTCTACTCAACGCCAGGAACGTACACTGTTACATTGACGGTAACGGACGATGAGGGGCTTACGGATACCGACACGCTGAAGGCCACGATAACAGCGGCATCCGCGGAGCCCACAGCAAACTCAGGAAACGACCAGACGGTCGACCTGGGCAACAGCGCATCCCTCGACGGCTCGGCATCCAGCGACTCGGACGGCGAGATAATCTCCTACCACTGGGACTTTAACGATGGTTCCGACTCTACAGAGATAAAGCCATCGTATAAGTATTCCACTGCAGGAACATATACGGCAACTTTGGAGATTACCGACGACGACGGCCTTAAGGACACTGACACATTAACGATAAGCGTCAGTGCCCTGCAGGACCCCGTAGCTGATGCTGGAACAGACCAGACCATAAACGAGGGCGAATCAGTAACCCTCGATGCCTCTGGTTCTTACGATACAGACGGCACCATCGACGCATATGGGTGGAAGGAAGGCACCACTGTCCTCAGCAGCCAGAGTTCCTTCACAAAGAGCGACTTTACCGTTGGAACGCATACAATAACGCTGACAGTTACGGACAACGACGACAATACAGACACGGATGAGGTTATAGTAACGGTGCTGGAAGGCGGGACGATAGTGAGAGTGAGACCGGCCAGCGTCAGCGTCGAGGCGGATGAAAGCTTTAGCATAAACATAACCTCGACAGAGACCGATAATGTCCTTGGAATAGAATTTGTTCTGCTGTTCAACAAGAGCGTGCTGCAGGCAACAAGTGTCAAGGAGGGCACATTCCTGAAGTCTGACGGAAAGAACACGACCGGGGATGCCCCAGCATACAGCAATACGGCAGGGACGGTAACGTTCAGCAGAAGTCGCTCAGCAGGAGACGGCGGTCTTACAGCATCCGGAGTAATAGCAACGATAAACTTCAATTCGATTGCCAGCGGAAGCGTTACTCTCAGGCTGCAGAACGTAACCATGAGAGATGTTAACGGGACCTCAATCTCCCTGAGCACCTCGAACGGTGCGGTAACCGTTGGAACGGCAGTTCCAGGAGACGTAGACGGCAACGGAACGGTCTCCGACTTCGAGCTTCTGGACTATATCGACCAGTGGTCCCAGGAACTGGTCGGCGATTTCGACCTCCTTGCTGCCATAGCCAGCTGGGCGACGGCCAGCTGATGGAGCTATCTGAGGCAATAAACGGGAGGCACTGCATCAGGAGGTTCAGGCCTGATGAAATGGAGGAGGAAAAGGTAGAGGGAATTCTGGAGGCTGCAAGGGAGGCTCCCTCGGCAGGAAACCTGCAGGCGAGGGACTTCATCGTTGTCAGGGATTCAAAGAAGAGGAGAGAGCTGGCCGAGGCTGCTCTCTCCCAGAATTCTGTTTCTGAGGCCCCCCTTGTCATCGTTGTTTGTGCTAATCCCGGGAAATCTGCTGCAAAATACGGCTCCAGAGGAGAGGAACTCTACTGCATACAGGATGCAACGGCAGCAGTGCAGAATATCCTCCTTGCGGTGCATTCCCTCGGTCTGGGGGCCTGCTGGGTAGGGGCCTTTGACGAGAATTCCGTCAGAGAGGTACTGGGAATTCCTTCCGAAATCAGGCCCGTTGCCATAATTCCTATTGGTTATTCTGCTGAGGAGCCATCTGCTCCGCCCAAGAATATGGAGATTCATAACGAGCATTGGTAGCCGCCTTTTATCTCTCCAAATCTAATTCTATTCTATGTCTGATATGGACGTAGATTCTCTCGTGGATAAGGTAGCCGGCGACAGCGGAAAAACCACCGAGGGCATCAGGGGGATGATGAACCAGCGCAAGGAAATCACCCACGGGCTTCTTTCTGACTACGGGGCCCTTTATGCGGTTGCTAAGGAATTCGGAATCAGCCTCGACAACGCTGAGACAATAACTCTATCCAAGATATCTGACATAGCCCCAGGAAGGCCGTTCAATATCGCGGGCAGAGTAAAAATGGCCTACCCTGTCAAGGAGTTCCAGAGGAAGGACAGCTCAAAAGGAAGGATGGCCTCCACGCTTCTGGTCGATGACTCCGGAGAGACAAGACTGGTTCTATGGGACAAGAACTCTGAGATGGTGAACCGGGTCAAGAAGGGCGACGTTATTCTCGTGAAGAACGGCTACGGCAGGGAGAGCATGCAGGGAGGGGCAGAGCTGCACGCTACTTCCATGACCAGCATGAGCATCAACCCGGAGCTAGATGCGAATCTCCCGGAGATTAAGGAGAATCTAATCAAGATTGACAAACTGAAGCCGGGCATGGGCTCAGTCGACCTTATCTGCAGGATTTCCTCCCATTATCCACCCGTGGAATTCACCAGGTCTGACGGGAGCACCGGGATGAGGGCGTCCTTTACCGGGGAGGACGAGACAGGGACAGTAAGGGCTGTTCTGTGGGATTCAGCAGCAAAGCTTGAGCTTGAAAGGGGCGATTTCGTGAAGCTCGAGAATGCATACACTAAACAGGGCCTCAGCGGCGAGATTGAGCTCCAGGCGGGTGGCAGAAGCAGGGTAATCAAAACCGATGCAGCTATAGATTTGCCCCCATTACAGGAGCAGCCGGGGGTGAAAATATCCGACCTGAAGGAGGACCTACAGAACTTCAGCATTTCCGGCAGAGTAATACAGATGTTTCCGCAGAAACCGTATTCCAATGGAATGATGGCATCGCTTGTTCTCGGCGATGAGACAGGGACGACAAGGGTCGTCCTCTGGAACGAGAGCTCGGAGATAGCGAAGGAGCTGAAAAAAGGAGACCCCATCGTGATAAAGAACGCCTACTCAAGAGCGGGCCTAAATGGCGGGGTGGAGGCCCATGCCGGAAAGTATTCTGAGATAGCTGTAAACCAGGGCCTTGAGCTTCCGTCGATAGAGGACATAAAGGAGTCCCTGATAAAGGAAAAGAGTATCGCAGAGCTGGAAAATCAGGATTTCGACATCCGGATAAAGGGAAAGGTCGTTGACATAGACGAGGGAAAAAGGCCGATATACATGTCGTGCCCCAACTGCAGCAGGAGCATACAGAACACGGGCGTCGGCTGGTTCTGCGAGCAGTGCAACGAGGACGTGGAGCCGAACTCCAACCTGATTGCGTCCTTCATTATCGAGGACGAGACAGGGACAGTAAGGGCCATCTGTTTCAGGGAGAATGCAGAGAGAATCCTCGGCATGGACATGGAGGAGGTCATGAACATCATAGGGGCAACCCAGGACGAGGCCGAGCCGGCAAGAAAGGCAAAGGAGTCCCTCGGTGACAGGAGCGTGACTGTTGTCGGCAGGGTGAAATACAGCGAGTTTTCCGACCAGCTGGAATTTATCGTTGACGAAGTTTGTTAAGCTGGAATTAGAACTGGCTTTGATTCTGCACTACTTTGATAGACATCATCCATTGCCTGCTTTATAAGATTTGCCTCTAGCTGAAGGAGCTTCTGTACAGTTTCGCTTTCAGTATTGAGAGTGTAGAGTTTAGTTTTACCAAAGCTTCTTGTAACCCTAACAATACCAAACCTCTCAATCCTATTCCAGTTCTTGAAAAGGGACGCTCTAGATACTCCTGAGCCTTCGATTACATCCTTCTTGGAGTAGTCTATTCCCTTGTTCCCGATTAGGAAGTCGATAATCTTTACCGTTGGCGACTCTCCAAGAAACTGGACCAAGAGTGATCCTTCTTTCATATTATGTAATGGGGAAGAAAAGTATAAAAATGGATACGTTCATAGTATTTTTATGGAGACAGTGATTTTCCTGATTTTACCCTATTTATTTTAGTAATTGAAAAGAAAATAAAGAATGAACAAAACCAACTTCCTATGGCGAGGAGATATCCATCAATCTTGCAAAGCGGGGTCAACTACCCATCCATAAATGATGTGGGCTTGTCATTCCAGTTTTCGTTTAGGAGATTGGCTCCGAGGAACGCCCTTGCGGGAACGGACGACATTGGGCTGGTTGACATCGGGAGGACGACTCCCTAATCGTTCACTATCAAACAGGCGGCAGCCCACCGCTCATAGGAGCAGGTAACGTTATAATGCCTGCCATCCCTCGCGGGACGCATGCCTTGAGCGGCACGGCTCTGTTAAGAGCCATTGTTAAGCATTAAGATTCACAACTTAAAAGGAGGTGAAAGGGGCAATTCCTCCCATCTGGGAATTCCTGTAGGAAATTCTCAGAAATGAGAAACCCTTTGGGTTTCCCATTCGGCTGAAGCTCGTGGGTATCCTTTGCCCCGTTTTTTGATGAGATTTGTAGACTCATAGACATATTCTTAAAAAGCAAATAAAATGGGCTACTATTCCATACAGGATTATGTGGTGTATATCCTGATACTGATTGTGATTCTATGGCTTCTCTACAAATATCTTTTCGCTAGAATCAAACTGGACAGGGATTTCCTGCTCGCTTCAATGCCATATGTGCTGGTCGGAATCCTCGTGAGGGTTCTTGCCGATGCCGGGGTCTTTCCAAGGAGCCAGTGGTGGAGCATAACTCCTGGCATCTATGTCCTTGCCATAGGGGCAGGCCTGGTGGCGCTGGCAATGGGAATCCTCCTTAGGAGGCTATCCGGGGTTGGCTACTGGGTTTTTCCGCTAATTGCTGGGGTTTTGGCTGACGGAATTCTCATCTACCATCTTATCCCTCACATAAAGAACCCCCTCGTAATCCTCTATCCCGTAGCCATTGCTGCATTTCTCACGGGAATCGTCTATCTTGTATCATCAACTCCAAAAACAGGAATATTTCGCAAACCCGACAATATTGCAATAATCTTTGCCCACCTACTCGATGGTTCTGCCTCCTTTTACGGCATAGAGTACTACGGCTTCCTTGAGGAGCACCTCCTGCCCAGGCTTCTGATAGATTTTGCAGGAAATGCGATAATCATGATCCCTCTCAAGCTGTTGGTAATCCTGATAGTCCTGTACCTGCTTGAAAGCTGGTACCTGGAGGAGGAAATAAAGGACGAGACCGTCTACAAAATGCTGAAACTAGTGATTCTCATTCTCGGCATTGGCCCCGGCCTGAGGAATTCAATTCTGCCCTCATTTCAGTAGCAAGGACCTATTTTTATATCTCAGTTCTTATGTCTTATACTTATTGCACAAAATGGGAACCGTTCATAAACCAAGATGTGGATCACTGGCATATAAACCGAGAAAGAGGGCGAAGAAGCAGACGCCCAGGCAGCGTTCATGGCCCGGTTCAGATGAGGCCAAGCCACTCGGTTTTGTCGGCTACAAGGCGGGAATGACTCACATAATAGCAAAAGACAACCGGAAGAACAGCCCCACATCGGGCCTGGAAATCTTCGTTCCGGTTACGGTGATAGACGCGCCTCCCATGGTGATTGCTGGTTTTCGCGCATATTCAAACGGCTACGACGGAAAGAAGACCTCTGTCGATGTCTGGACCAAGGAACCGAGTAAGGACCTTGAGAAGAGGACGAAGCTGCCCAAAAAGAGGGACCATGACAAGGGTATAAAGGCGCTGGAGAAGAACCTTGACGGTATCTCGGACATAAGGCTTCTGGCCCATACGCAGCCAAGACTTACGTCATTATCAAAGAAGGTGCCCGACATGATGGAGATTGCCTTGGGCGGAGAAATCCAGGAAAAGCTCGAATTCGCAAAGGAGCACCTCGGCAAGGAGATAAAGGCCGAGGAGATTCTGCAGGAGAATTCATTTGCCGATGTGACTGCAGTAACCAAGGGAAAGGGCTTTCAGGGCATCATAAAGAGATACGGGGTCCGGAGGCAGCAGAGGAAGGCGAGCAAGGGCAGGAGGCACATGGGCAGCGGCGGAGCATGGAAGCCCCCCTATAAGCTATGGACCGAGCCGCTTCCGGGGCAGATGGGCTATCACACAAGGACCGAGCTCAACAAGGGCATCATAAGGGTGGGCAACGACGGGAAGGAGGTGACCCCCAAGGGCGGCTTTCTCAAGTATGGGAATGTCAATGGCAGCTACATCATTGTGAAGGGCTCCATTCCCGGGCCTACTAAAAGGCTGATAAGGATTAACAACCCCAGGCGCCCCGCAGGGGAGATAAACCTCGAGATAAAGCACATTAACGTGGAATCAAAGCAGGGAGTATAATATGTCAAAGATTTATTCTCTTGATGGCAAAGAAGCAGGAAATATTCAATTGCCCGAGGTGTTCAAGGCGGAATTCAGGCCCGACCTCATCCAGAGGGCAGTGGTCTCGGCCGAGGCAAACAAAAGGCAGCCCTACTCAGCAAAGAAGAGAGCAGGCCTAGGAACCAGTGCAGACTACTTCGGAAGACGGAGAGACACGTACAGGCAGACGATAAACAAGGGGCAGAGCAGGCTTCCAAGAGAGAAGACAGGGGGCGGGGGCCTTGGGAAGGTAAGGCGAGTCCCCCAGTCGGTCGGCGGCAGAAGGTCACATCCTCCATCAGGAAAGGATTTCACAAAGAAGATAAACAACAAGGAATACCTTCTTGCAATCAAATCCGCGATTGCTGCAACCGCGGACCCCGAGCTGATAAAGGGGAGAGGCCACAGTATAGAAAAGATCAAGGAATTCCCCCTGGTTGTTGAGGATTCGTTTGAGAAGCTTAACAAAACCAGGGAGGTCAAGAAGACGCTCGATGTCCTTGGCTTTGATGACGACCTCGCAAGGGCCGAAGAGAAAAGTATAAGGGCCGGCAGAGGCAAGATGAGGGGCAGGAAATACAAGAAAAGGAAGAGCATCCTCATAGTAGTCAACGAGGACTCTGGCATAAAGTCAGGGGCAAGGAACATCCCCGGCGTTGACATAGCCAGGGTCGATGAACTGAACATCGAGCTGCTTGCTCCCGGGACCCATGCCGGAAGACTGACTCTCTGGACAAAGGGGGCAATTAACAACGTGGAGAAGGCGATAACAGAGAATGGATCCAAATAAGGTTCTTTTATACCCTATGATGGGTGAGAAGGCCACTATGCTGAGGGAAATGGAAAACAAACTCACGTTTATAGTTTCGAAAGAGTCGACAAAGAAGGACATCAAGGGCGCAATTGAATCCCTATACAATGTAGAGATAGTCAGCGTTAACACGATGAATACGATGGACGGTAAGAAGAAGGCACACATAAAACTCTCCGAGAAATTCTCGGCAGAGGAGGTTGCCTCACAGTTCGGAGTGATGTAAGATGGGCAAGAGACTTATACCGCAGAGGAGAGGGAGTGGAACTCCCCGTTACAGGACCCCCTCGCACAGGTTCAAGGGCGATATGAAATACCCGTCAGTCAAGGACTGCGGGGATAAGACTTCTGGACAAGTGATAGAGCTCATAAACGACCCCGGGAGGTCTGCTCCCGTTGCAAAGGTTCTTCTGGAGAATTTCCGGGAGATTATGGTAATAGCCCCCGAGGGAATTCAGGTTGGAGAATGGATTGACCTGGGGGAGAAGGCCAAGTCGGGCAAGGGAAATATTCTTCCCCTGGGCAAGATACAGGAAGGTACGCAGGTGTATAATCTTGAAATGAGACCGGGAGACGGAGGAAAACTGGTAAGGGCATCAGGAACCAGCGCTTATGTCGTTTCCCATGAAAGGGGTTTGAACCGGACATACGTTCAGATGCCGTCAAAGAAGACCATAGCACTCAATAGCAATTCAAGGGCAACCATAGGTAAGGTCGCGGGGGGAGGCAGAAAGGAAAAGCCCCTCGTGCATGCAGGACAGGCGTTTTATAAGCATAAAGCAAAAAATAAGTTATATCCCCGGACCTCTGGAAACGCAATGAATGCAGTGGATCACCCACACGGCGGCGGAAGGAACCCGCACTCAAGGCCGTCGGTAACCCACGACACGCCTCCAGGGGCAAAGGTGGGGCACATATCCCCCAAGAGGACGGGCAGGAGGAAGAGATAATGGTAAAGAAGGTTTTCAATTACAGGGGTCATACTCCCGAAGAGCTGAATGCAATGTCCATGGACGAGCTGGTAAAGATACTGCCGTCCAGAGCAAGAAGGTCTCTGCTGAGGGGCTTTAACGAGGATCAGAAGAAGCTCCTGAAGAAGGTAAAGAAGGCGCAGGAGGCCCTGAAGGAAGGGAAGGAGGGGGTCGTAAAGACACACTGCAGGGACACGCCCATACTCCCGGAGATGGTGGGCCTCAACTTTGAGATATACAACGGAAAGGAATTTACCCGGGTTGAGATTAAAACGGAGATGATTGGCCGGTACCTTGGGGAATATTCTTTAACAAGGAAACCAGTCAAGCATTCAGCCCCGGGCGTTGGAGCAACCCGTTCCTCATTGTTCGTACCAATAAAATAGTAGAATGGAATTCAAATATTCACAAAAGTTGGAGGACGAGAGCAAGCTTGCGAAGGGCATGGGCGTTGGCCTGAATATGTCATTCAAGCACTCGGTAACGGTCTGTGACAGGATAAGGAACATGGAGCTGTCCAAGGCCATAAATCTCCTGGAATTGGTAATCTCCAAGGAGAGAGCAATCCCGTTCAAGAGGTTCAGGACGGGCGTTGGCCACAGGAGGGGCGATGGCAAGGAGACCATTGCAAAATACCCCCAGAAGGCAGCCTCCGAGATTCTCAAGGTTCTGAGGAACGTCGAGGCCAATGCAGACTACAAGGGCCTGGATACGGAGAAACTAAAGCTGACCCATGTGGAGGCGCACAAAGGAGCCAGAAGACGAAGGATAAAGCCCAAGGGCAGGTGGAAGCTCTGGAGGACGGAGCTTGTCCATATACAGGCAATAGCAAGGGAAAATTAAGATGGCGATGGAAAAGCATTTCATTCAGGAGGGAATAATCCGCTCAGAAATAGAGAACTACTTAAAGAGCGAATTGAACAGGTCGGGCTATTCAGGAATAACCATACAGAAGACCCCGCTCGCCACGAGAGTGATTCTCTATGTTGAGAAACCCCCCCTGGTCATAGGTAAAAAGGGCAAGAGGATAAACAGGCTCACGAGGGTACTTCAGGAGAAGTATGGAGTCGACAACCCTGCAATCGATGTCCAGAAGATTGAGGTCCCGACCCTTGATGCGAACATAGTCTCAAGGAGGATTGCGGTGGCCCTTGAGAGGGGAATGAACCGGAGAAGGGTAATCTACAAGGCCCTGAGGGCAGTCATGGGCTGCGGCGCCCGGGGCATCGAGATAACTCTAAGGGGCAAACTGGTCGGGAAGGGGGGAAGGTCTAGAACTGAGAAGTACCTTGAGGGGTATATGAAAAAGGCAGGAGATTCCTCGAAGCTTGTGGATACGGGCTTGACCCAAGCATATCTAAAGGCGGGCGTTATCGGAGTGACAGTAAAGATAGTTCGCCCGGACGTGATATTCCCTGACCAGATAGAGGTCATCTCAAAGGAGGCCCGCAAGGAGAGGAAAGTCAAGGAGGCCGAGGTCCTGAAGGAGAGGGAAGCCAGGGAGAGCGAAGCCAAGGAAGAGAAAAAGAAGAAGACCAAGAAAAAGGAAACCAAAAAACCAAAGACGGAGAAAAATAAAAAGTTAGAAAAGGCCAAGGGCAAGTAGAGTTTTAATAATAACAATCATATATACTATACTTCATAGCATGGCAATACTAAGGGCACAGGAGCTAAGGGGGATGAACGACGAGGAACTGGATAAGCATCTCTCTGAGTTGAGGCTCGAGTACATGAAGATTAAGGGCGTTTTATCGTCCGGTGGAATTCCGGAAGACATAGGAAAGGCAAGGGAGATAAAACGCACCATGGCCAGAATACTAACGATAAAAAACGAAGATTCAAAAGAAAAACGAAATGAATTGTCCTAGGTGTGGGCTTCCCGAGGAGTTGTGTGTCTGCGACGAAATGACCAAGGAGGGTCAGCGTATCAGAGTTCGCGGCGACAAGAGAAAATACGGTAAACCGGTGACAATCATTGGCGGCCTAGACAACGTGGATGTCTACAAGATTGCCAAGGAGTTGAAGACGAGGATGGCGTGCGGCGGGACATCCAAGGGCAATACGATTGAGCTACAGGGAAACCACCTTACCAAGATGAAGAAAGTCCTCGTAAGCATGGGCTTCTCTGAGGACATGATTGATATAGGATAGACATGATCACCCCTTACAACATATTGCAGCACGAGCTAATCGGCTTGGAAGCAAAAATAGTGGATTCGACGCATCCCGGTTACAGGTGTAACGGGACTATAATCCGGGAGACAAGGAATACACTGGAAATACGAGGACGTGACAAAAAGGTCAGAAAGCTCCCCAAGGATTGCATAACGCTGGAATTGAAGCTGCATGCGGGGGAGACAGTCAGGCTTGATGGACGGCTGATAGTCGCAAGACCAGAGGACAGGGTGAAGAAGAAATACAGGATAAAATTCGCGTAATTTTCTTCTTGTATCATTACTCATCAAAATATCATTTGCTTGAAGAATGGAAGAGAAACCAAAGAAGAAGGCTGCCAAGAAGGAGGCAAAGGGATGCAACGACGTGAATTGTCCCATTCATGGCTCTCTATCGACGAGAGGGGCGGTTCTCGAGGGAGACGTGGCCTCGGACAAGATGGACAAGACGGTAGTTGTGCAGAGTGATTACAAGATAAGGCTGAACAAGTATGAGCGTTACAGGTCCTCAAAGTCGAGGATTCCTGCCCACAACCCTCCGTGCATTGATGCAAAGGTCGGTGACAGGGTCAGGATAAGGGAGTGCAGGAAACTGAGCAGGACCGTCAGTTTCGTCGTTACCGAGAAATTAGATTAGAATGGCAAAACCACTGGGAGCAATGAAGAACCTGCCGCTGGGGAAGGCGGTTACGGCAAAAATAACCAAATCATTAGCCACGGGTTCGAAGCTCACATGCGCCGACAATACCGGAGCCAAGGTGGTGGAGATAATCTCAGTAAGGGCATACAAGGGGGTGCGCAGGAGGCTCCCAAAAGCAGGGGTTGCTGATTTAGTTACCGTTTCAATAAAGAAGGGCAAACCGGAGCTCAGACATCAAACATCACTCGCAGTCATAGTGAGGCAGAGGAAGGAGTACACAAGATTCAACGGTTCGAAGATAAAATTCGAGGACAATGCAGCCATCCTTGTGAATGATGACGGACTTCCCAAAGGCACTGAAATCAAGGGAGCCATTGCAAGAGAAGCCACCGAGAAGTGGAACAAAATCGGCTCCATAGCAAGCATCGTGATTTAGAATGAAAACCCACCCAAGTTCCAAGAAGCCAGGAAAGCAGAGGAAATGGAGGGCAGTTGCTCCACTACACAGGAGGCAGAAGATGCTTTCCTCTCCATTAAGCAAGGAACTGGGGCAGAAGTACAAGAGAAGGACCCTCAACGTCAGGAAAGGCGACAAGGTGAGGATAATGAGGGGGGACTTCAAGGACAATGTGGGAGAGATAACCCGAGTAAGCCTCAAGGACTACAAAATCTACGTCGATGGAATAACGATAAAGAAGGCAGACGGCACAGACGTTGAGAAGGCCATAGACCCCTCGAATGTCATGATAACCGACCTTTATATGGACGACAAGGAGAGGATGGACCTACTCGAGAGGAACATAAAATAAAAATGCACCAAAAGAGAATTGCATCCGGCCATGGAAAGCAACCAAGATTCATAACCGTGCCCAACCCGGGAGCGCATCCAAAGAAGGAGAGCATACCCCTGATTACGCTAGTAAGGGATGTCCTTGGCCATGCTGACACCGCAAGAGAGGCCAGGAGGGCAATAAGGGACGGCCACATCATCGTTAACGGAAAGGTAAGAAGGGAACCAAAATACGCTGTCGGACTTATGGATATAATCGAGATACCGACACTCAAAAAATCCTTCAGGATTCTTCCGAGCAAGAAGGGCCTCTATCCAAAGGGGATTGACGACAAAGAGGCAGGAACAAGGATGTGCAAGATAGTCGGCAAATCAACCATGCCCAAGGGCAAGATACAGCTGAACCTCCATGACGGAACCAATATCCTGCTCGATAAGAACGAATACAAGCGAAAGGACACTCTGGTGATTGACATAAAGACCGGGAAGGTAAAGGACTCGATAGAATTCAAGCAGGGGAATACTGCCATGGTTGTGCATGGCAGGCATTCAGGAGAGGCCGGGAAGATTGGCGAGATACTTCCAGGAACCATGAAGAGGGACTCACTAACCAAAGTCGGAGAGCTTCAGACACTCACAAGATACCTTTTCGTTATAGGCAAGGACAAGGCCTCAATATCTATCTAAGATGGAATACCCTAACCCTATGAAGAAACCAAGAATAGAGAAAATCGTCGTGAATATAGGTGTGGGAGAGTCGGGAGAGAAGCTAGGAAAGGCGGAGAAGCTCCTGGAGGAGCTGACCGAGTGCAAGCCCGTCAGGACCGTATCGACGCACAAGATTCCCTCCTGGAACCTCAAAAAGGGGGACCCCATAGGCTGCAAGGTGACCCTGAGGGGGGAAAAGGCGGAGGAATTCCTGAAGAAGGGATTCCAGGCCAAGGAGAACAGCATCAAGGAGTCCTGCTTTGACAATAACGGGAACATATCATTTGGAATTATCGAGTATATCGATTTGCCTGGAACAAGATACGACCCCGACATCGGCGTATTCGGGATGAACATCTCGGTGAGGCTGGAGAGGCCCGGCTTCAGGGTAAAGAGGAGGAGATTCAAAAAGTCGAGGATTCCAGCCAAAAACATGATAAAGAGGGAGGAATCCATCGAATTCATGCGCGAAAAATTCGGGGTTCAGATATCAGAGGAGTAAAATGCCTAAGAAGAACGAAAAAATAGACGCAAGAAAGCTGATATGCTCGGTATGCGGCGCCCACGACGGCGTTATCCATAAATACAGTCTGAACATCTGCAGAAGATGCTTCAGGGAGAATGCGAATAGCATAGGATTCAAGAAGTACAGCTAGAGATGGACATAGATACAAAAAAACTCTTTGGGAAGTGGGACTTCAATGTTGATGTGAATGACGAGGGCTTGAAGAGATACATATGCCTAGAGCCGGTTTATATTCCACATACGGCAGGAAGAAAGACTGGCAAGCAGTTCGCAAAGAGCAAGATGAATATAGTTGAGCGTCTGGCAAATAAGATGATGCGCTCCGGCCAGGGAACAAAGAAAGTAGCCGGCCGCTATATACGGGGTGGCGGGAATACAGGAAAGAAGCAGAACGCCATAAACATCGTCAGGGACGCTTTTGCAATCATAGAGAAGAGGACAAAGCAGAATCCAATACAGGTGCTGGTAAATGCCGTCATAAATGCAGGGCCCAGTGAAGAAACCACCACCATAATATACGGTGGAATCCGCTATCACAAAGCCGTTGATGTTTCCTCGCAAAGAAGGGTCGACTTCGCTCTCAAGTACATATCCCTGGGCGCTTTCTCAACAGCATTTAATTCAAAGAATTCCGTTGAGGAGTGCTTGGCCAATGAGATAATCTGGGCCGCGAATTCTGATACAAAGAGCTATGCAATCCAGCGCAAGGAAGAAACAGAGAGGATTGCAAAGTCTTCAAGATAAAAATGGGTGCTAGAGAAGATAAGATTATGAGGGAAATAACGGAGCTGATTGACAAGCCCGATCAGATTCGGAACATGGGCATTGTTGCTCATATAGATCACGGGAAATGCGTTAGTCCCAATACCAGAATCTCACTCTGGAATGGGGAGAATCCAAGGGCAGAGGATATATTCCAGAGATACGGGGAAGAAGGTAATCTAGAGGTGGATAAAGCCAACGAAAAGAGAATCAATGTCGAGAATCTAAATCTTCATGTAAACAGCTTTAACAAGGAAAAAGGGATAGTAGAAAAAGGAAAAATCACACATCTATGGAAACTAAAGAAGACAGACCCCCTTGTGGAGATTGAGGTTCATAACGGTTCTATTATAAGCACTACTCCAGAGCACAAATTTCTAATTCTAAGCAAGCAGGGAGAATTTGTGGAAAGAAGGGCCGATGAAATTAAGACTGAGGATAATCTAGTCTGTGTAAGAAAATTAGGATATGAACCCTTGAGCTTAGAACAGCTAAAGTCAGAATTTCTCAAAATACTTGCTGAGGATATCGGTTTCTATGTTTTTCTAAATCGTGAAACGAAGGAAGAACTTCATCGAAAGGTTCTGGATTATGGGAGAAAAAGGGTATGGAAGAAGATAGACTCTCCATTAACCTGGAAATCTTTCTATCATTCTGTGTGGAGGGGCAGATATCGGTTAAGGGACCTGATAAGGACAGGAGAGATTTTTGGAATCGATCTGGATAAATTATATGATGGCATAATCCAGATTAACTACCGGGGGATCAAACAGAGAGGAGTCCATTCCTCCGTAAATCTGAAACTACCAAAAAGCTGGCACGAATTTGAGGATTTTTACTACCTTGTGGGCGTTTACTTCGGTGATGGAAATACATCAGGAAATATAGACAACAAAGACCCTGAGATTCATCTCCAGGTTGAGAATATCGCTAGGGAAGTTATGGGTGTGGAATCCAAGGTTAGGTGTTATAATGGAAAATGCCCCAGAATTTATATGCGTGCAGGACTGACGTTAAGGAAGATATTGGAAAAAGCATTTTCATACCCCCTAAAGAAGAAATCAAGAAATATAAGGATTAACCATCTAATGGAAAGATCCCCGCAGGATTTCATCCGGAGATTTATTCAAGGCTATTTTGATACTGATGGGACTATTGAAAGAAAAAGATCTGCTGTGTCGGTAGGATCAGCTAGCATGGAAATGCTAAATGGTTTGCAACTCCTTCTCTATAAATTCGATGTAGCATCTAAGCTAAACAAAAAGAAGAACTCACTCTACATCTCAGGTAGAAGCTCTCTTGATCACTTCAGCGAGATAGGCTTTACCCTAAAGGATAAAAAAGAGAGGTTCAAAGAATTGTTGAGGAAGAGCTCGGCCTCAAAACTGGACAGAGTTCCCATAGACGCTGAACCTATATTAACAACTAGGGAAAGACTTAACCTTGTACAGAATCAAATATTTACAGGCTACAGCAACTATGAATCTGGAAATATTGGTCTAACCAAATATTCTCTGGGGAAGATAAGGGATAGATTCCAGGAATTAGCTGGAAATTCTCATGAGACAGACTGGATGGAAAGGCTTCTTTCCAATGACATGCTATTTTCCAAGGTCCAAAGAGTAAATAGGAGTAACAAAGAGGAGCAGGTATATGATTTTACGGTTGAAGAATTCCACAATTTTATAGCAGAGGGAATTATAGTCCATAACACCACCCTTTCGGACAACCTTCTATGCAATGCAGGGATGATATCCAAGGAGATGTCTGGCAAGCAGCTTGCATTGGACTTCCATGACGATGAGAGGGAGAGAGGTATTACCATAAATGCAGCCAACGTATCCATGGTCCATTCCTACGAGGGCAGGAAGTATCTGATAAACATGATTGACACGCCGGGGCACGTTGACTTTGGCGGAGACGTTACCCGGGCAATGAGGGCAGTTGATGGGGTAATAGTCGTCGCCTGCGCAGTTGAAGGAGTAATGCCCCAGACGAAGACCGTAGTCAGCCAGGCCCTCAAGGAGGGGGTTAAGCCTACACTGTTCATAAACAAGGTCGACCGCCTCATCAACGAATTGAAGCTGACTCCCGAGGAGCTGCAGAAGCGATTCATTAAAATCATAAATGAAGTCAACAAGATAATAAAGCAGAGGCAGCCTGAAGGAGTCGACTGGGTGGTAAGCGTTGACGGAGGAAGCGTTGCCTTTGGTTCCGCATATCATAACTGGGCAATTTCGGTCCCCTACATGAAGAAGAGCAACATCACATTCAAGGACATCATCGACCACTGCATCGAGGAAAAACAGAAAGAGCTCTCGGAAAAGGCCCCCGCCCACGAGATTCTTCTCAACATTGCCGTAAAGCATCTTCCAAACCCTCTGGAGGCGCAGAGATTCAGAATCCCCAAGATATGGAAGGGAGACCTGGAAAGCGACATAGGCAAGTCGATGATTAACAGCGATTCTAAGGGGAAATTGGCCATGATGATAACTAACATCTCCGTCTTTGACAAGAGGGAGGGCGAGGTCGCTACAGGCAGAATCTTCTCAGGGACGGTTAAGCAGGGGCAGGATGTCTACCTGGTCGGGGCAAAATCCACTGAAAGAGTGCAGCAGGTGAGCGTCTACATGGGAGCGAGCAGATTGAATACGGATGCGGTTTCTTCAGGTAACATTGTCGGAATAACTGGGCTAAAGAAGGCCTTTGCAGGAGAGACGGTCTCCGTTGAGGATATACAGCCCTTCGAGGCCATGATCCACACATCCGAGCCCGTGGTTACCATGGCGATAGAGGCCAAGAACATGAAGGACCTGCCAAAGGTCGTTGAGGTTCTAAGGCAGACTGTCAAGGAAGACCCCGCGCTGAGAGTTCAGATTGACGAGGAGACTGGTGAAAACCTCCTTTCGGGAATGGGCGAGCTTCATCTCGATGTCATAGTGAACAGGATAAAGGCCGCCGGCCTTGAGATTATCGCATCCCCGCCGATAGTGGTCTACAGGGAAACAATAAGCGGAAAATTTGGCCCCGTCGAGGGCAAGTCCCCCAACAAGCATAACAAGTTCCAACTCATGGTGGAGCCCCTTGAAGACTCAGTATACGAGGCAATAGTTGAAGGCGAAATCGATGAGGGAAGGAGAAAGGGTAGGAGCAAGGACATACGAGCCGAACTCGTAGAGTTGGGAATGGACGGCGAGGAAGCAAAGAGAGTAATCGACATATACCGTGGCAACATGTTCATTGACATGACCAAGGGAGTCCAGCACCTTGACGAGGTCATGGAATTGATGTTTGAGGCATTCGAGGACATCATGGAGAACGGACCCCTGGCAAAGGAGCCCACAATAAAGGTCAAGGTAAAGCTGATGGACGCTACTTTGCACGAGGACGCAATCCACAGAGGCCCGGCACAGATATATCCTGCAGTAAAGAACCCCATCTATGCCTGCCTGCTCAAGTCGCAACCGTGCATGATGGAACCTCTGCAGATGGTATGGATAGACACACCCCAGGAATACATGGGCTCTGTAACCCAGGAGCTGCAGAAGAGAAGGGGCGTAATCCTGCAGATGAACCAGAAGGATGACCTCATGACGGTCGAGGGCAAGGTGCCGGTAGGTGAATCGTTCGGCTTTGCAGGGGACATCAGAAGCGCAACCGAGGGCCACGCCCTCTGGAGCACCGAGAATTCGGGCTTCGAGAAGCTCCCCGGCGAGCTACAGGGCAAGATTGTCATTGACGTAAGGAAGAGAAAGGGCCTCAGCCTGGAGATTCCCAAGGCAGAAAACTTCATGGAGCGCTGATGAATTTATTTTTATATGCTTTTATTCCATTGTGTCGATAATTAATTACGATGGAATCCAACACCCTCAAACTCTGGACGTGCCTTTTTGTTTTGTTTGTTTTTGCATCTGTGAATGCTGCTGCTGTTGAGAAAGCCGGCATAGGACCTTCCACAGCCGATGTTATAGTGAATAATACTTACGTAGAGATTGCAGTGGATGATTCTGACAGCGATTATAGATCGACTTTTACCACCCAAGTTTGACAGTTTGACGGCGTTTCCACTATTTTGACAGGAATTACTATTTGACAGATACGCAAATCAACTGGTTTTTGTCATGAAATCGCCTGGTTTTTGACAAAAATCAGCCTGTTTATGGGGTTGAAGTTGGAG
>JAHIKS010000133.1 GCA_018897475.1 Candidatus Altarchaeota archaeon | reverse complement strand
CTGAACCGGAAGAAATCCTTTACGGGGAACTGAAATTATTTAGAAAGAGAGCCGCATTAGAAAAGAATCTCCCATTTTACTGCATCTTTGACAACAAGACACTACAACGAATTGCAAAGGCAAGACCGAGAGACTATGAGGAATTACTAAAACTCAAAGGAATCGGCAAAGCAAAATTGAAAGCATATGGTGACGAGATTATTGAAATAATGGACAGGGGAAAGAGGGCAAAGACATACTCCGTCGACGAGATAGAAGATAGAATAGTGAGTGAAGCAGCTAAGACAAAGACATACTCCGTCGACGAGATAAGGGGAACATATCCATCTGCATATGAGAAATGGACGAAAGAGGAGGAAGAAAAATTAATCAATGAATTCGACTCTACTTTATCTCCTTCTGAAATAGCTGACCTTCATGGAAGAAAGAGAGGGGCAATAAGAGTAAGGCTGAGGAGATTAGATTTGATAGACTGATCGGAGTTCACCAAAAAATGTTACACTGTTAGTATTCTTTGACCCACCATCCTTAGAAACCGTTATATGGGGGAATTTCAGTTTCTTTAGATACCTCAATTATTTTATGGATATCGCGTGGTTCTTTAGCTATTGTTCCTTCAAACTGTTCAAGGGCGTGTTTCTGGTTTTCTGCTTGTCCTATCCACAGGACTACAAAATCTTCCATCCACCCATATTTTTCCCGATCACCAATTATTAGAAATCTTTTCATGTGATCTAGATCGATTGCATGTTAAAAAACAAGTTATTTCTTGATCAATCGGTATCTTCCATTACCAAGAAATTTCAAGTAATTCTTATCTCGTAGGAATTGCAGTTGTTGTCTTATCTTTGGTTTAATATTAAAATTTTTTGGGTGGAGCTTGGATAAATGGCCTTCATATTCATAAACTTCATCCAAAGTGAATTCTTTTTTATTGAAATCTTTGACACACCACATTACATCAGTAATCCAACTCCTCTGATTTGGCTTTTTTTCTTTTAGAAAAGAAACTTTCCGCCATCTTGACCTAACGTCTTCGGGGTCTTCGATTGACTTATTTGATATTGCTCTTATCCTCCCATCATCTGGAATCCCCGCTAAAAGAATATTACAGCCAACCCAACCTGCTCTTCTGGCCGTGGATGCTAACGGTTTCCGTTTCTCAATCACTGATTCTGTAAAGAAAAAATTAGGGATGATTTCCAAATCTTTGACCATCCACTGGTTTTTGTTGTAATGCATTAAAAAGAAATGCGGTTGGGTTTCTTTGATGATAGATTCAATCATAGTGGAATATGCTCCATCAAGTATCCTATTTCCCAATGGCCTAGATTGGCTTTTCAACTGAAATTTTTCCATACATCTTGGGCAATAAAAATCAATTACGGGTTTGTTATCGCGAAAGGATTCTAGGCTATCACTTTTACACACAGGACAATACATCTGCTCCCCAAACCAATCTTCAGATAATCGTCTAATCCTCTGAGAATTGCTTTTATAACGCCTAAAAACAGATTCGTTGAACAAATGTAAATCCATCATAGAATTAATTCGATTATGGGATCATAAATCAAAATAGAAATGGGTGGGAGTGTTCGACAGTATGGTCTTTCCCTAAACGAGGAGATTGGGCAACCCATAAAGGAGACTATAGAGGAAACTGGGCCCCTCAAATTCCAAGGAATATCATCCTTCGCTACTCTGAAGAAGGCGATACCGTTCTTGATCAGATGGTTGGCGGTGGCACAACATTAATCGAATGCAAGCTACTGGGAAGAAACGGGATAGGAATCGACATCAACCCAGATGCAATAATGATAACGAGGGATAGATTAAGAGTCGAATCAATAGACGAAAATTTTCCAAAAACAGAACAAAAAACATACGTTGGCGATGCTAGAAATCTAAATCTAATTGAGGATGAATCAATACTGAACTTTGACGCTTTTTATATTTATGGTGCTTGACACCATAAATTACTGAAAGGTTGGTTTGTTGGAGGTGGTTAGGTTAGCCAGGAGGTGATGTCCTATGCTACCCATAACCGAAATACCTTTGTTTGTGAGAGAG
>JAHIKS010000132.1 GCA_018897475.1 Candidatus Altarchaeota archaeon | reverse complement strand
CCAGCAAACAGGAAAGGAAAGCTTTTCCATTGTAAACAATGTGGAAAAGTTGAGAATGCTGACGTGAATGCGGGTTTCAACATAGCGTTTGCGTATGAAAACGGCATATCTCGATTTGTCAAAGACAGAGATTTGGCAAAGGGAAGCACTGATGCTCCCAGAGAGGCACTGGTATGAACCCCATTACTAACCTCAGAACCCCACGAACTTTAGTCGTGGGAGTACGTCAGAATCCCGTTTTCTGTTATGATTCCGGTTATGTATTTGGCGGGAGTTACGTCGAATGCCGGGTTCCTGGCCTTTGAATTCCCTGGCGAGATTTTGATGCTGACGGGGTTTCCATTCTCATCAATTCCGAACATTGAGAGGACCTCGTCCTCGCCTCTTTCCTCGATTGCTATGTCCGCTCCTGTGGCACATCTCCTGTCGAAGGTGCTTTCCGGGGCAGCGACGTAGAACGGAATGCCGTTCTCCTTTGCGAGGACCGCCTTCTCATAGGTGCCGATTTTGTTGGCAATGTCGCCGTTCTTTGCAATTCTATCGGCCCCGACTATGACAATATCTATCTCGCCCTTCTGCATGAAGTGACCAGCGGCATTATCGACAATGATTGAATGGTCTATCTCCTCTTGGATTAGCTCCCAGGAGGTGAGTCGGGAGCCCTGGCATCTGGGCCTTGTCTCATCCACGAAGACGAATGGCTCTTTGCCATTGTATTTCGCGAGCCTGATAGGGGAGAGGGCGGTGCCGTAGTCCACACAGGCAAGGGCTCCCGCATTACAATGAGTGAGGATTCTGGAGTTTTCTTTTATGAACTTCTCTCCTGCTTCACCTATCTTTTTGCAGCGCTCGGCGCTCTTGTCGGCGTATTCCTTTGCGGCCTTTCTCGCCAGCTCCAGGGCTTCGCTGACTGACTTCGCCTTTCTCAGTTTGGATTCAATCTCATCAACGGCATGGAAAAGATCGTAGGCCGTGGGCCTGGCAGAGGTCAGGGTAGCTGCTGCTTCATGGATAAGATTTGAAAATTCCTCCATATCGTTGCCAGAGAATTCCAGCGCTGCCTGGACCATCCCGTAGGCTGCGGTTGCGCCAATGGCAGGGGCGCCCCTGACAATCATGTTTTTGATTGCATCGGTCGTCTCCCGGTAGTCCTTTGACCTGTAAATCTCAAACCTGTGGGGCAGCTTCGGCTGGTCTATCATGCAGACCTCGCTGCCCTCCATCCACACGGTTCTATAGTCCTGCTGCTCCCCATTAACGTTGACCTTCATCTCTTTTATTCAGTCCCTTTTATATTATACTATACCAATGGACGGCTATATAGACTACCAGCGAAGGGAGTTCTGCAAGGACGTGGAGTGCCCGACGCAGCTTGAGTTGAATTCCCTGGAGGAAGGCTCCGAGGATTATGAAAGAATACGCGCGACCTGCAAGGACTCGTGCAGGTTCACAACATATCAGTTTCATCACTGGCTCATCGATAAGGGCTACCTTATCATGAGACCGGAGGGGTAAAAATGGATTGGGGAATGAGAAACAGGCTTTCAAGGATTATAAAACCGAAGGACGGGAGGACCGTGATGCTTGCCGTGGACCACGGCTACTTTCTAGGTCCCACTACAGGACTGGAGAACCTGAAGGAAGCAGTAGAACCATTGCTGCCGTATGCAGACTGTCTGATGCCTACCAGGGGCGGGCTGAGGAACTACATCGACCCGAACACCGACATTCCAATCGTGCTCCGGGTTTCCGGGGGCACGAGCGTGCTGAGCAAAGAAATGCTGAGGGAGGGGATTACCGTAGGCATAGAAGATGCCATAAGGCTCAACGTTGCAGGGATGGCGTTCTCAATAATGGTCGGCTCTGAGTATGAGAGGGACACATTGCTCGCTTTGACGGAGGTTATCGATACCGGGGAGGAGTATGGAATCCCCGTCCTTGCCGTAACAGCAGTTGGTAAGGACATGAAAAGGGATGCGAGATACATGTCATTGGCGTGCAGGATGGCCGCCGAGCTTGGAGTGCATTTCGTCAAGACCTACTACTGCGAGGACTTCGAGAAGGTCGTTGACACGTGCCCAGTTCCAGTTGTGATTGCCGGGGGGAAGAAGATTCCCGAGAAGGAGGCGCTGGAGATGGCACACGGCGCAATCCAGGCTGGCGCAGCCGGGGTGGACATGGGTAGGAACATCTTCCAGTCCAGCAACCCGGTGAATATGATTAAGGCTGTGAGAGCGGTTGTCCATGAAAATGCAACCCCTGATGAGGCGATGCAGGTCTTTGAGGGTGAGGGTGGAACGGTCCGGAAGAGTTCAACAACGGATGAGAATCAACAGCTTTCCGATAGGAAGGTATAATGAGGTGATAATATGTGCGATGAATGCGGTTGCAGTCCATGTGGATGTGGTGCCAAGGTAGTGGAAGAAGTCTGCGAGAAGTGCGGCAAGCCCCCCGAGGAGTGTGAGAAGGAAGAGGAATAAGTGCTATATCCTTCTGAAGAGTAGGGATGTTTCTGTTTAAATTGAAGTCTTTATCATCCATAAAATGAAGGTAGCAATCTATTACAACAACAATGACGTGCGGATTGAGGAGCGCCCGAAGCCAGAGATTGGCGATGGAGAATTCCTGCTCAAGATGATGGCCTCAGGAATCTGCGGCTCCGACGTCATGGAGTGGTACCGGTTAAAGACTGCTCCCAGGGTTCTGGGGCATGAGGTTACTGGCGAGATAGTCGAGACCGGGGAAGGCGTCCCCTACAAGGTCGGGGATAGGGTCTTTGTCTCGCATCATGTGCCGTGCAATGAATGTGAGCAGTGTAGGGCGGGGCACCATACCGCCTGCGAAACCCTTCACAGGACGAACTTCGACCCGGGGGGCTTTGCGGAATTCATCAGGATCCCTGAGATTAATGTAAGGAACGGGGTCTACAGGCTGCCGGAGAATGTTTCTTATGAAGACGGCACCTTTATCGAGCCCCTGGCCTGCGTTGTCCGTGGACAGAGGCTTGCGGGGATTGGGAAGGGGCAGACCGTTCTTGTACTGGGCAGTGGGATTTCGGGGCTGCTGCATATCCAGCTCGCGAAATTGAAGGGAGCAAAAAGAATCATTGCAATGGATGTAAACCAATCACGGCTGGATATGGCCCGGAGGTTCGGGGCTGATGAGGTCATGGGTGCCGAGGAGGAGATAGATGTGAAGGCAGACGTCGTTATTGTCTGTACGGGGGCCGAGGCGGCAGCAATGCAGGCCCTAAAGTGCGTTGGCAGGGGCGGGACGGTTCTCTTCTTTGCTGTTCCTGAGCCCGGTTTTGAATTGACAGTGCCTATAAACGAATTCTGGCGCAATGAGGTGACGGTAAGGACGTCCTATGGTGCGGCGCCGGATGACTTGAAGGAGGCACTTGAACTCATTGAAGAGGGCAGGATAAACGTGCATGACATGGTAACCCACGTGCTCCCTCTTGATAAGGCCGCTGAGGGATTCAATCTGGTTGCACAGGCAAATGAGTCCCTGAAAGTAATATTGAAGCCAAATAAATAGATTCCATCCTATAACTACAGAATGGATTACGACGTTAAGGACATAAAGCTGGCGGAGTCGGGAGGGCTGAAGGTAGAGTGGGCCCGGGCCCATATGCCGGTTTTGATGGAGATTAAGAAGGAATTCTCAGAGAAGAAGCCCCTTGAAGGAATTAGGGTGGGGTTTGCTCTTCACGTAACGAAGGAGACCGCGGTTCTTGTGGAAACGCTGATTGCCGGGGGTGCCGATGTTTCAATAACAGGTTGCAATCCGCTCTCGACACAAGACGATGTCGCGGCCTATCTCGCCTCCGAAGGCATCAAGGTGTATGCGTGGAGGGGCGAAACGAAGGAGGAATATTACAAGAACATAAACAGGGTTCTTGATTTCAAGCCGCAGGTAACCATAGATGACGGCGGCGACCTGGTCTTTGTTGTGCATAAGGAGAGACAGGACCTCCTTGAGGACATAAAGGGCGGCTGCGAGGAAACCACGACAGGCATAATAAGGCTCAAGGCCATGGAAAAGGACAATGCACTAAAGTATCCCGTGATGGATATCAACAATGCGATGACCAAGCACTTCTTTGACAACCGCTATGGAACCGGGCAGTCTACCATTGACGGGATTCTGAGGGCCACCAGCATACTATTTGCCGGGAGGAACGTGGTCGTTTCCGGCTATGGCTTCTGCGGCAGAGGGATAGCTGCAAGGGCGAGCGGCATGGGAAGCAACGTGATTGTTACCGAGGTGGACCCGGTAAGGGCACTTGAGGCCGCCATGGACGGGTTCAGGGTAATGTCAATGGACAAGGCGGCCGAGGTTGGCGAGATATTCGTAACCGCGACCGGAGATACAAAAATACTGAGAAAGGAGCACTTCCTGAAGATGAGGGACGGGGCAGTCGTTGCTAACTCGGGCCATTTTAACAATGAGATTACGATTCCCGACCTTGAGAGCCTATCAAAGAGTAAGAAGGAGGTTCGCGACAACGTCGTCAAGTATGAGCTGGACGGCAAATCCATATACCTCCTTGCTGAAGGGCGGCTGGTGAATCTTGCAGCAGCTGAGGGGCATCCTTCAGAGGTGATGGACATGAGCTTTGCGAATCAGGCAATGGCAGTCAAGCATCTTATTGAGAACGACCTGGCCCCGGGAGTACATCCAATCCCACAGGAGATTGACAAGGGGATTGCAACACTGAAGCTGAAGACAATGGGTATAGAAATCGATGCTCTAACAGATGAGCAAAAAAAGTATCTCGAAACATGGGAGGAAGGAACATAAAATGGAAAACGATATGAAGCAGATAGGAGATTTACTTGGAACAATAGAGGAATTCGTGCCGGGCAAAGGCACATATACCGAAGACGGTAAGATTTACGCCTCGATAATGGGCAAAGGGGTTGTTGACAGGGAGAACCATGCTGTAAGAGTCGAGGGCAGAATGCCGGCAGAGCTCGAAGTAGGCCAGGTAGTCTTCGGTGATGTTCTCAAGCTAAACAAGAACGTTGTTAGTGTGATTGTGAAGAGGATACAGGGTGCTGAGGGCAATGTTGACATCAGGACCGGAATCTATGTATCCAACATAGCGGATGAGTACGTGGAGAAACCGGAGTCGATGTTCGGCCTGGGGGACATAGTCAAGGCCAAGGTAATCAAGATTCAGCCGGGCATGATTGACATCTCAACCAAGGGCGATTTTGGCGTGGTGAAGGCATTCTGCAGATATTGCAGGCATCGCATGGAAAAGTCGGCTGAGAAGAACATGATGGTCTGCTCCAACTGCGAGCGCAAGGATACGAGGAAGTTCTCCAAGGACTACGGCAATGTCGAAAATATTTAGCTGAAAAATGGGGGTAAACCTCAAGGATATAATTCCTCACGAACCCATCTACTTTGAGGACCTCAAGGGAAAGGTCATTGCGATAGATGCACTCAATACGCTATACCAATTTCTCGCTTCTATAAGGCAGCATGACGGCACGCCGTTGATGGACTCCCAGGGGAGGGTTACTTCCCATCTCTCCGGAATTCTCTACAGGACCGGGCGGCTCATGGAGCTTGGGATAAAGCCAATCTATGTCTTCGACGGGAAACCTCCAGAGCTTAAGAAGAGGGAGCTGCAGGGCAGGTCGGAGATAAAGAAAAAGGCCGAGGCCGAGTGGAAGAAGGCCCTTGAAGACGGGAGAACGGAGGATGCCAGGAAATTCGCGGCCAGGACCTCGAGGATGACCACCGAGATGCGGGAGGACTCCAAGAAGCTGCTGGGACTCATGGGAATTCCCTTCGTGCAGGCACCATCTGAGGGAGAGGCGCAGTGCGTGCATCTGTGTAACAGTGGGGACGCCTGGGCCGTGGGGAGCCAGGACTACGATTCGCTGCTTCTAGGCTCTGAGAAGCTTGTCAGGGGGCTTACTTTGAGCGGCAGATCTGAGCTGGAAATAATCCGTCTCGATAGGGCGCTGGAGGGGTTGGGCCTTACAAGGCAGCAGCTGGTGGACGTTGCAATTCTGATAGGGACTGACTTCAATTCCGGTGTGAAGGGAATCGGTCCGAAGAAGGCACTCAAGATAGTCAGGGAGAATAAATTCAATTCGATTGATGTTGGCTGCGATGTGGATGAGGTCAGGGAGCTGTTCCTGAAGCCGAAGGTCACTGACGACTATGAAGTGCAATGGAATTCCCCGCAGGCTGACGGGATGGTGGAATTCCTCAGCGAAGAGCACAGCTTCTCCGAGGAGAGGATCAGGAAGGCTGCCGGGAATCTCTCCGATGCCATGAAGGAATTTTCTCAGCAGAGTATAGACAAGTGGTTCTGAATGGGCTTTGGGACAAAAAGCTGATAAGTGGGCCTATCTGTCCAGCTTAGTATACCCTACCAGGTGGTCTATTGCTCTGGTCTGAGGGATTATGTCCCAAAGCCTTCTGAATGGAAAGGGATATAAGGGGCGTCGTCAATATATGAT
>JAHIKS010000131.1 GCA_018897475.1 Candidatus Altarchaeota archaeon | reverse complement strand
TCATAGAGTTGTCGCATCATAATCCACCTTTTTTTGCTTATCAAGGTTATCGCCCTAATCACAGACTGTGATTAGAGCTACCTAAAAAGGTGGGGAAAGTTCACGACCATTTCTGGGGAAATCTACGCGACCATCTACAATTCTAAGGAAGACCAAAGCATTACTGAGTTTATATGATAAATCCGCACTGATAATCTTGGGTTCTAGGCGTTCATGCACCCTTAAGTAATCACAATAATTTCTAAAGAGCAAATCAGTAACTGGGAGATCATAGTGGATACCATCATCCAAAAATCTCATCCTGTAATTGAATTTCCCCTCTTTTTTATGTGAATAATCAATAGATCCAACGTCCTTAGTCTCTACTGTACCTAAGGATCTGTTACCCTCCCTTTCATTCACATAGTGGGATTCATGAATCTCTGCACCAAAAATATCTTTGACAGAGTTATCCTTTATCTTTTCCAGAAAATCTTTTTGTTCATCTAAAGAAAGTTTTCTTATAAATTTCGGTTTATGCTTTGGATTCAGCCACCAATCCTCAAGGTGGGGCGCCTTTAACCTATGGGGTGGGGCGAGATCGAACTCAATCTCATTAAATGGCCCGATGTTATTCTCCTTAGCGTAATCCTCACTTATCCCCTCAGGAAGCACAGGTCTTATGGCATTCCCCTCTTCGTCAACACCAAAGATACAAACCCGCGGTTCTCCCATACGTGTAAGATCGGTAATTATCAACCGTTTTAGCATTTTAGAGATGTATTATCTCAACATCTTTCCAATGTCTTTTCAGATACTCCACCAATAATCTCCTGTGACAGTATTCTGGAGAGGATTCACTGCAAAGGAAGCACGTTCTTTTTTCAAAGAATTTCCTATCAAGTTTTTTTAGTATCTCCCTTTTATCCAGTAGGTCAACATACGTTTCCGTATATCTATCCCAGTCCTTTCCCTCGTTATACTCATCTCTGATTTCCTTAGTCGGTGCAAGAAAATCAAAGTGATAATAATCTATGTCACATAATTCATCCAGAAAGTACTCCAAATCATCCTTCTTTGTAAAAGCTGCTAGCTGTGACGTATTATTTAGCCTTATGTCGGCTATCTGTTCTACCTCATTTTTTTTCAATATTTCAAAAAACTCATTTGCTGTCTTTTTCGTAAATCCTATGGTGTATAAATCCATTCTACTGCAATGTTACCTGAATTGAATCGCGTTTTGCCTCTTCAATATCACCGTTTCCACGTATATGAAGAACGGTTAGCCACCCCCTTAATAAGCTCTGACTTATTAGAAGATTTCTGTGGCATTTGTTTGGATTCTCCTCGCTGCACATTATGGCCGTCTTTCTTCTGTTTGCAATTCCTATCAGCTTTGATATACCTTCCTGATACCATTGTTTACCCATAACCTTTTCATAGATTACATTTCCGTTAATATAACAGCTTGTATCATCCGGTTTTCCGCCAAGCACATCGCCTATGAAGACATACTCAATGCCCGATTTCTTCAATTCTTTTTCTATGTTTTCTCTGTTAAACTGAGTAGCATACTTGCTAAAAGGAACACTTCTGACATCCACTAAAACCTCAATACCATTATCTCTCAGCAAACCTAGAAATTCCTGAATGTCAACATTACTGTGACCGATTGTGTAGATTGTTGTATTTTCTGCCATTCTATTTCTAATTAATTCTCCAATTTAGGGCCTGCCAAATAGCAGATATTCACTATACATTTGGAGAACATGGGAATAAATAGAAGTCAGATTCTGGCGATGGACACTGCCTTATCTTGTCGGAATCCCATAATCAATCGGTTGGGGTTTCATTGTTAAATCGTTGTAGAGATGGACAGATATAAAGTTAGTGTGGGAGTAATATTGTTCCTTGTGGGGCTGTTGCTAATTCATTATCTGAGACTAGTTAACCTCTCATTTATGAGTCTTATCATTCTCCTTCTTTTTTTCTCAAGCGCATTAGTCTTCCTGAAAAAACTCAGGAAGCTTATACTAGATAAACTTTCTCTCTTCATGAAGGGTAAATCCCTATTGGATGAAGTTTTGGATATAGAGAAATCAAACGGATACTTGACCAGCCAGAGGTTTCACAAGCTAATGAAACAATTCGATGAATACTCTACCATTTTCAGGGAATTGACTAAACTTAGGATATTCCTAAAGAAGGGAGAATTCTCTCAGGCCGAGAAGTTATACTCGCTAATGAACGAAAAGAGGGAAGTAATCAAAAACTACAATGAGAATTTCATCAGGGAGAGATTAAAAACTCATAAGTCATTCTTTGACGGTAAGGACGATGGCTTAGAGCGCTCCCTGGACAAGCAGCAAAGGCTGGCGATAGTAAAGGACGACAAACACAACCTGGTTATCGCAGGCGCGGGTTCGGGGAAGACGGCTGTCCTTACCGCAAGAATAGTGTATCTCCTAAGAAGGAAGGATAGAATAGCATCGGAAAGAATTCTGGCGTTGGCTTTTAACAGAAAAGCAGCAAAAGAAGTAGATAAGAGGCTAAAGAGTGACTATAATGTTGACTCAGTAGAGGTCCGGACCTTTCATTCTTTTGGTCTTTCAATCATTAATGAAAATTTAGCCGAACGCCCTATAGTTCTGACTAAAAATAAGAGCGAAAAAAGAATCCGCGATATTTTTCTTAAACTGAGAAAAAACAAACGCTTAAAAAATCTCCTAAGCGAGTATTTTTCCAGATACTTAGATGAGGAATTAGATGAAGCATCATTTAGTGAGAAAGAGGAGTATTACCATTACATGAGAAACAAACAGTATACAACTCTGAGCGTTGAGAGGGTAAAATCATTCTCAGAGAGAGATATTGCAAACTTTCTTTTCAGAAACAATGTAAAGTTCGTTTACGAGGATGTGGCACGATGGGCTGATACGGGTGATTCTTATGGACCCTATAGGCCTGACTTCTATCTTCCAGACTATGGCCTCTACATCGAGCACTGGGGGGTGGATGAGAAAGGCAACATTCCCCCATGGTTTGAGATGAGCAAGAAAAGATATCATGAAAAGATGAAGTGGGCAAGGGAGCAGTTCAGCAACCATGAGAAAGTTCTGATTGAAACATTCGAATACCAAAAGAGAGGCGGGCAGCTTGAGACTATTCTAAAAGAAAAGCTAATGGAAAAAAATGTCTCTATGAAGGAGTTGACTTATGAGGAACTAGTGGAAAGAGTGTATGGATTCAAGGAAACTTGCGATAAGGTATCTGAAATGTTCTCGACGTTTATAAATTTAGCAAAATCAAATCACATATCACCCGACAAATTAAGGTCAAGGATTAGCAAACTCCCCGACACACAGAGGAAGGTCTTTGCAAAGATGGGATTGTCAATCTACAAGGCATACCAGAAATCTCTTAAGAAAAACAATGAGATCGACTTTGAAGACATGATTAACAGAGCTATTAAGCTAGCCAAAAAGAAAAGGGAAAAATATAAGAACCGATACGATCACGTCTTGGTCGATGAATTCCAGGACGTTTCAAACCAGAAAGTCGAGTTAATTAAGGCATTGGTAGGTGATGACAGCGATACTAAGCTGTTCTGTGTTGGAGACGACTGGCAGAGCATATACGCCTTCGCAGGATCAGAGGTAAGGTTCTTCATAGAGTTTGAAGATTGTTTCTCATATCCTGAGAAAACATTTTTAGAGTGGAATTATAGATGTTCAAAGACGATAGTTGCGGCATCTAACCAGCTTATATCCCATAACAAAGAACGGGTGGATAAACTAGTGAAAGCCTTCTCCGACAATGAAAGAGCCATAATCCTCTGTGAATTCCAGCCACACCTAAAGTGGCAAGAATACAAAAAAGAGCAATACGAGCACGCCTTCTGTATCATCAAGGAATTGGTTAATAACTCGGTTCCGATGGAGGATATCATGGTGATATCCCGATTCAGATTTGGAGATACAATCTTTGATAATCTTAAAATCAAGTGCACCAGCGAGGGTTATGTAGGTGTCAGATTCAATACCGCCCATAGATGCAAGGGGCAGGAGGCGAAATACGTTATAATCCTTGATGTTACCTCAGGGACCTACGGCTTTCCCTCTGAGATAATCGATAATTCAGTCTTCGACATCGTGAAGAGCGAATCTGCAAAGACTGAAAACAAGCTTGATGCTGAAAGGCGGCTCTTCTACGTTGCGCTGACGAGAAGCAAGGAAGGTGTTTACATTTACACACAGAAAAACAGAGAGTCGATCTTTTTGAATGAGATAAAAGATTATCTTTCAGAACCCGTAATCCCTGAATTGCAATTCGACGAACCCTGATAGAGTTCAACATGGGTTGCAATTCAAATATGAGAAAATTCACCCCCGAATCCCCACATTTATACAAATTCTCGCATAGATAACTGTTTCCGACGGTTGACAGTTGAAAAATTAGGCATTATAAGTGTTCCGAACACCAAACACATCAACTGGAAGTGTTTACTAGCACAAACAGATGGAAAATGGTTGCTCAGGGCTTAAAAATTCCGCCCTCATGGATTAGCCTACCCACGAGAACCCTTGAGATTCCAATCTGGAACAGGGAACATATATCGGACAGGTTCCTGACGCCCCCGCCGTAGATAATCTTCTTGTCGGGTATTCTCTCAAGGACGTGCCTGCAGAGCTCAAGGTTGGGGCCCTCAGACATGCCAACTCTCGCCAGGTCGAGGAGGATTATCTCATTGATTCTGCCGCTGTCCCTGATAACGATGTCGATGAACCTGTCAAGGTCCATGTTCATCTCGCATATCAGCTTGCCATCCCGGGTATCAATGCTGAGGATGAATTCACCGGGAATCTCCAGGAGATTCAGGGACGTGAAGGTCTCAGTAGCTATTATGGGCTTAAGCCTCGAAAGGGTCCTGAGTCTTTCTACATCCCAGATACCTATGTCAACCATCGCCCTGATTGTGGTCTTGTAGGTTATCTCCTTCAGGATGTCTATATTGGGGTTATCGTCAATGATGCCGTCAAGGTCAGCAATATATATCTCCCGGAAGCCGTTCTTTTCATAAGATTTTGCAATCTCGACCGGGTCGGGAGAATCAGAAATAACGCTTTCAAGAGGCATGTACTCATTTCTGTTGCCGCCCTTTGCCCCAACAGCAACGCCCCCCCGTATATCTATGACGGGAATTATCCTTTCCAGGTATTCTGAATCACGTATCACTTTTTATAGGTTATTCCAGCTAATATTTAACTACGTAGATTTTATAAGATATATCCTAAAATGAAAATAGACAATCTTGATCTCGAGATAATCAAACATCTGCAGGATGATGCCAGGCTCAGTTTTAGGGAACTCGGAAGGAAGCTGAATATCCCACACACTACTGTTTTTACGCGCGCTGAGAGGCTTGTCAAAAGAGGCGTAATAAAGAATTTTTCTGCTATTCTGCATCCCCAGGATTTGGGACTTCAACTTGGTTTTGTCTTCGTCAACAGCCCGCCCTCCAAATCCAAGGATGTTGCCAGCAGCCTTTCTGGCTTTGATGAGGTCAGAAAGGTCTTCAGAACATTCGATGGAAAGGTCATAGCAAAGGTGGTAATCCCAGGGGACGGGTACCAGAGCTGGGAAAATTTCCTTACAAAACTGAATGGCTTCGAGATGGATGTCTTCCCGATACACGACGTAGTTAAGTTCGAGAGCTCCATTCCCGGGCAAACGCTCAAAAGTCTTGAATATTATGTCGACAAATGATGGGAAGAATTAACACACTATCCAAATGTTTCATAATTCTGATTGCAATACTGCCAAATCTCGCATCTGCAGATTTTGGTTATGAATCCCTGAAGGTTGTTGAATTTATGAATACCGTCCTCATTCTGATTTGCTCCCTCTTCGTGCTTGCAATACTCTTCGTTCTGACGGACAAGAAATACCATGAGATTCTCAAGTCGGCCCATTTCCTGAACATGGATACCATAGTCCTATCATGGAAACTGATTGCTATTGGCTTTCTCCTGTATGCCCTATCCGAGGTGGGCCTTGCCTTTGGTCTCATAAAGAACATAAAGCTTTATGGGCTGTTGAAGACCGCGTTTGCTGTTCTCTTTGCTACGGGGCTGTTTATAAGATACCGAGTGGTTCTGAAGTATATAAATAAACCAGATAAGAAAGAATAACTCCGAAATGAGAATTCTTGCTGTTGAATCTGCCTCCAGCGGTTTTATGAAGCATAGTGGGGGACTTCTTGCCGAGGGCTTTTCGATGCTGAGACTAATTTCTGAGGGCCTGCAACAGGCTGGAAATGAGGTCTTCACTATGCTGGGTGATGATGCCAGAGCTATGGGGGAGATAGGTTCTGAGATTGTTTCCAATGGTGAGGTTGGTGAGGTTGCAAAAAGCCTAGATGTCGATTACGTATTTCCTATCGCTCCGGATGCCGAGCTTGCCAGCCTTGTGGAAGGTTTGAACTCAGAGGGAATCCAGTGCATTTCTTCGGATGCCGAATCCATCAGGACAGCCGCTGACAAGCTGGAGACCTGCCGCCGGTTGAGAGAGGGCGGGATTGAGACTCCAAAAATAGTTAGTGCGGATGAAGCAGAATTTCCAGTAATAGTCAAGGACAGATACGGAGTAGCATGCGAGGGTCTTAGAATTGTCAACTGCTGGGAGGAGATTCCTTCTGATTCAAACATAATTATGCAGGAATTTGTCCATGGAGAGGATGTAAGTGTTACGTTATTCTCAGATGGTGAGAGGGCGGTTCCTGTATCGCTTAACAAACAGGATATTGAATTTAAGGAGGAAAAAGGAACCTATCTTGGGGGAGAGGTTCCCTTCGAGCACAGCCTTGGGGAGGCGGCACTTGAGACTGCAAAGAAGGCAGCAGAATCAATAGCCGGATTAAAGGGCTGCATAGGGGTTGACTTGGTTCTTGCTGAAAAGCCTTGCGTCATCGAGATAAACCCCAGGGTTACTACGTCGATGGTTGCCCTTGAGCTTGCGTCCGGGCTCAATGTCGGGGAAGCAGCGCTTGGGAGTTTTTTAGGGGAGCTGCCTGAGCAGCCGGAATTCAACAGGAAGATTCGGTTCAGGAAGGAACCAGGGGGATTGAGGTTTGAGGAGATAAAATGATTATCGCTTTGGACATAGGCGGAGCCAACCTGAAGGTTGCGGTTGCTGATGATAGAGGGGTGAAAGAATTCTCTCATTATTTTCCATTCTGGAAAAAGAGGGATAGCTTTGAGAATTTTTTAGGGGAGAAGATTGGCGGGTTTCTCCCTGCTGACAAGGTGAGGGTCACAATGACCGCCGAGCTGGCGGACTGCTACAGGACGAGGGATGAAGGAGTGAAACATATCCTTGGTTGTGTGAGGAATGTAGTGCCTAACTTTGAAGTCCTGTCGGTGGATGAAAAGCTTCTGTCCATCGAGGAGGCATACTCCAACCCGTATAAAGTGGCATCAGCGAATTGGGTGGCAACCTCTCTCTGGATAACAAAGAGATTAGGGACTGGAATTTTGGTTGATGTCGGTAGTACAACAACTGATGTAATTCCCGTAAAGGATGGGAAGATTGTTGCAAAAGGTAAAAGCGATTTGGAAAGGTTGCAGAATTCTGAATTAATTTATTACGGAATTTTAAGAACGAACGTCGCCACCATTACAGATGAAATTCCTGTGAACGGAATTCCAACTCCCGTCTCATCGGAGCGCTTTGCAGTTACTGCCGACGTTTACAGAATCCTCGGCGATATTCCTGAAGAGGGCTATGCCTGCGAAACCCCTGACGGGAAAGGCAGGGGGATTGAAGACTGCATGGCGAGGATTGCAAGGGTTGTCTGCTCCGACACGAATGAACTGGATGGGAAGCAGATTACAGAGATTGCAAAATTCATAAAGAATAAACAGATTGAGAAAATTTCAGATTCTATTTCAAATATTTCAAAAAGGGAGGGAATCAATAATGCCTTCGTCTGCGGCTCGGGAGCTTTTCTTGCCGGGGAGGCTGCCGGGAGGGTGGGGATTTCTGCGATGAGAGTGGAGATAAGCCCCGCAAGGGCCCTTCTTGAGCTATAAATCGACCCAGAACTCGAATTCCTTTAGCTGCTTCTCAAGGGCATATGGCGTTTTTCTGCCCCACTCCGCAAGCCATCCGTCGTCGGGGAATTCTTTTATTACCGATTCGTCATGAATCTCTGCCCGCTGGATGAATTCCGCAAGGCCACGGTTCCTCAACACCGAGTGCTTGGGCCTGAAGATTCCGGCCCAGGTCGCCCAGACCTTAAAGACCGTATCTGAAAAACGGCCACCTCCCATGTCGACCGCAAGGACGTCGCATCTTTGGGTTAGATTCATAACTTTTTTTATAGTTTCAAAATTCCTTGCATCTCCTTTCACCAGTCTTAAATTTTTAAATTCTGGAAGAATTTTATCGAACGCTTTCTCACTCTGGCTGCTCTTATCCACAGCAACGGTAAGCTTTGTCTTCTCAACATAAAGCTTCGTGCTCTCCCCGAGGTGGGGACCCAGTTCTATGACCGTGTTGCCGTCGTTAACCCGCTCATTCAGGAATTTCCTGTAGCGATTCACATCATAGAGGATTGAGATCATACTTAATAATTATAAACCTGTTCATCGAATAGATAAGTAACACAATGCGTCTAGATAAAATAGAGATTAAAGGCTTTAAGTCCTTCAAGGACAAAACGGTTCTCGAATTCCCAAGTGAATTTACCGCCATTGTTGGCCCAAACGGTTCCGGGAAGAGCAACATTGTCGAGTCCATATGCTTCGTTCTTGGCCGGAACAGGGGCATAAGGTCGAATAGTATGCAGGACCTCATATGTAATGGAGGTCTTCATGGAGATTCTTCGGATATAGCAGTTGTAAGCATGCACCTCAACGACGGCAACGGAAACAAGGTCAAGGTTTCGAGAGAGGTCGACGGGGAGGGTAAGAGTATATACCGAAAGGACGACAAGAGGACAACGAAGCAGGAGCTGATAGAACTGCTAGGAGATAATGAGTATAACATAATTCTGCAGGACGATATCACGAAGCTCATAGACATGAATCCAAAGGATAGGAGAAAGGTTGTCGATGACCTCTGCGGTATTGGGGAGTACGACAAGAAGAAGGAAAAGGCTATCCGGGAGCTGGAGAAGGTCGAGAAGAGAATATCCGATACCCAGCTGATACTGGGAGAAAAACAGGGCTACCTGAACCAACTGGGCAAGGAAAGGGATGATGCACTCAAGTACAAGAAGCTTAAGAGCGACCAGGAGCAGTACAAGGGCAGCATTCTCCACATACTCATAGACAGGCACAGGGAGAAGCTCGAGAACGCTGAGAAAGAGATTCAAGAGCTTGAGAAAGAAAAGGGTGAGAGTGAGAATTCAATATCAACTGTGAGAAACGATATCTCAAACAAGAACAAAGAGCTGAAGGATATAAACTCCGAGATTCTGAAGCTGGAGGAGGAGAGAGGACAGGGGGGCGTTTACGAGCTGAAAGGCGAGCTCCTGAGAATGCAGGACAGGGTTGAGGGTCTCGAGCAGGACTTGGAGAGGGCAGATAATGAGATGTCAGAAAGGGATAAAAAGGTCAATGAATTCAAGAGAGAGAGAAAGGAGATAAGTAACGGCATTGAAGAATTCGACAAGAGGCTTGCTGACTTGTCAAAGAAGATAGAGAAGGAGTCCAAGAAGGTGGTTGATTTTAAGGCCGATGGTAAGCTGGACAGGTTCAAGACAAAAATATTTGAGCTGCAATCGAAGAGGGACACGATTCTGAGTCTGAAGGAAAGGGGTCTGGGAGATATATCCTCTCTGGAGAAGGAGGTACAGGAACTGGAAGAGAGTATGAACGACCTCCTCGAGAATGAAAAAATCCTGGCAAGGAACATAGACGAAAAGCTAATGCAGAACAAGGAGAATTTTGACGAATTCGAGAGGCTCAAAAAAGAGCTTCCATCCATCCAGGAAAAGGAGAGGAAGGTTGGGAATTCACTCAATTCTCTCAGACTGGAAGAAGCAGAGAAGAAGACCGAGATGAAAACCCTGGAGAAGAGCTCCGGTGGGGTTATGAGGGGCGTGGATGCCGTAATGAAACTGAAGGAGATAATCCCGGGGATTCATGGGACGGTGTTTCAGCTCGGCTCCGTTTCCGATTCGAGATATGAGACCGCCCTGCAGATAGCTGCCGGAAGCAGGATGATGAATATAGTGGTCGATAATGAGAATAGCGCCAATAAATGCATAAAGTACCTCAGAGATAAGAGGATAGGCAGGGCAACCTTCCTTCCGTTGAACAAGGTCAAGGCGATAATAAAGAGCAATGCGCCGAAGGGTTCAATAGGCTTTGCAAGGGATTTCATAGACACTAAGAATAAATTCAAACCCATATTTGAGTATGTCTTCAGGGACACCATCCTGGTAAACAATCTTGAGAGTGCAAAATCCATCGGGATAGGAAAATGGGGAATGGTTACCCTTGATGGAGACCTGGTAGAGCTCTCCGGAGCCATGACCGGAGGTTATACGAAAAAGATTTCTCTCTCTTTCTCAAACACGGAGGACCTTGAGGAGGATATAGGGGATATCGAAAAGAGGATACTTGAGCTTGATGGTGAGAGACAGGAACTCGAACTCAAGAGAAAGAAAATAGAGAATAGATTATCAGGCCTTGAAGCCCCGGTAGGAAGTGGAAGAACCAACGTTGAAAGGATAATGGTGGAGAAGGACTCGATAAAGGAGAAGAGAGCGGAATTAAAAAATGACATTAATGGAATCAACAACAAGATTAAGAATCTGAAAAAGGAGATATCAGATGGCGATTCCGAGACGGAGAGGATGGAAAGGGATATTGAAACCTATGGGGAAGAACTCAAAAAGGTCGGGAAGAAGGCACCGCAGGCCGACCTCAGTGAGCTGGAGGAGCTGAGGGACAATAAGAGAGATATCGAAATAGAGAAAAGCAAGCTGCTGGAAAGGGACCAGTTGATGGAGGAGCAGATTAAGGGAATCAGGGGCGAAACGTCTGCTCTGAAACAGGAGATGAGTTCCCTTACCGAGGAACTGGAACAGAAAAGGAAGGACGTTTCAAGCCTTGGAAAAGAACTGGAAAGCAAGGTAAAGGAGAACGATGAGATTGCTGAAAGAGTGGAAAAGTTAATGAACGGGAGAGCGGAGATTGAGGATGGCATAACCAAGCTGGGCGAGAGTATAGGGGAGACGGAACATCAGATAAACGCAATCAGTGAAAGACTAAACAAGACGCAGATAAACAAGGCCAAGGTCGAGACCAAACTCTCGGACCTTGAACTGGAATTCAAGATCTATACCGATGTCGAGGTCCTGGAGGGCAGCGTCAGCGAGATGGAGAGGCAGGTTGCCGATATTGAGGCGCAGCTGGAGGGCTTCGAGGCGGTAAATATGAGAGCAATCGAAGCCTACGATAAGGTGAATGAGGAGTTCAAGGACGTCAGTGACAAGCTTGATACTCTCAAGGAGGAAAGGCAGTCGATATTCGAGTTCATGGAAAAGGTCGAGACAAGGAAGAGGGAGGTCTTCATGGAGACCTTTAACGTAATAAAGGAGAACTTCGAGGGGATGTATCACGACCTGTCTGGGGGGGAAGGCACCCTGACGCTGAACAACCCAAGGGAGATATCAGACTCTGGCTTACTGATAAGCGCCTCGCCCAAGGGAAAGAGGCTTGTCAACATGGACTCCATGTCCGGGGGCGAGAAGGTAGTCACATGTTCAGCATTTTTGCTGGCAATACAGCAGTATAGGCCTTCTGATTTCTACATCGTGGATGAGCTTGATGCCCCCCTCGACAAGGAGAATTCCCTCAGGTTTGCACAGATGCTCAAGAAATCTGCAGCCCAGTTTATGCTGATAACCCATAACGACTATGTCATAAAGCACGCCGATTCCGTGATAGGCGTCTCCATGACAGAGGGGCTGTCGCAGATTGTAGGGGTTAAGTTGACTTGAGTTAACATGATCGAATATCTTTTATTCATAGCGGGGGTCGTTCTTCTGCTCAAAGGAGCTGATTTTCTGGTCGACGCATCATCATCTATGGCCAAAAAAATGGGCGTGCCCACGCTCATGATAGGCCTGACCATAGTCGCCTTCGGGACCTCCACGCCAGAATTGATTGTGAATGTATTCGCTGCCATTAATGGCACCACAGACATAACGTTCGGAAACATAATAGGCAGCAATCTCTCGAACATTCTTCTGATTTTGGGTCTGGCAGCCATCATTTATCCACTGAGGCTTAAGAAATCCACGGTCTGGAAGGAGATTCCCTTTTCCCTTCTGGCCGTTATTGCCCTGTTCGTGGTCTCCAACGATTTCATCATAGACAAGATAGGGGTATTCTCGTTGACAAGAGGGGACGGATTGGTCCTACTGCTTTTCTTTACGATATTCCTCTATTACACCATCGAATCAGCAAGGAAGAATAAAAAGTATCTTGAGGACGAGAAGCTGGAGATTAAGGAACTTACCTATGCCAGAATCTCTTGGATGATGGCCTGTGGATTAGTGGGTCTGTATCTTGGAGGGATGTGGGTTGTCGAGGGCGCCGTCTTTATTGCGAAGCAGTTTGGCATGAGCCAGTTCCTGATATCCGCAACCATAGTTGCTCTCGGAACCTCTCTTCCGGAGCTTGTAACCTCGATTACCGCCGTGATGAAGAAGGACGTTGACCTGGCAGTAGGCAACATCATCGGCTCGAACATATTCAACGTGTTCTGGATACTGGGAGTCACGTCCCTGATAACCCCGATTAAAATTCCCTACTTCATAAATATTGACATTCTCTTCCTGGTCTTCGTAACGGTTCTCTTGTTCCTGTTCATGTTCATCGGGAAGAAACACAAGCTGGAGAGGTGGCAGGGGCTCCTCTTCGTTGTTCTTTATATCTGCTATCTGGCATTCATTATAGTGAGGGGTTAGAATATTAGCCCCGGGAGGATTCGAACCTCCGTCACAAGGTCCAAAGCCTTGCAGGATTGTCCACTACCCTACGGGGCTCCTAGGGATATATTAATCTTGACTGAGATATTAAAATATAGACCTCAGTAGAGCAACAATGGGCATATACGAGAAAGTGATGAGGACGTGCTATGAGTGCAAGCATCATAACGAACTGGGCTCAGTGCCGGCAAACTTCTGCAGCTGCTTCAATATCGTCATAGCTGCCGACTATGCAAGTCTCTGCAACCATCACGCTCCCGGTGAGAATGCGGAGGAGTAAATTCTGTTTCTGGATTTTTTGTAGTGCCTAACTTTTTCTGAATGAACCGTTTGCGCCCATCGGGATTTGAACCCGAGTTATCGGCTTGGAAGGCCGAAGTCCTACCAGACTAGACTATGGACGCGTGTAGTAGAGATATATACAATCTATTCTTAAATTCCAAGAATTAGGGCATAAGAACGCTGAAGCCGGCTCCCTTTCTAAACTCTATTGGGTGGATGTTCTCGCTGTGTTTGGTGCTCCTCATCTTCCTTATCATGAGATTCCTGCCTGTATCCACGCCGGACATTATGTACTGTAGGGTTATTACGCCATCGGCCAGGAATTCTGATATTGTATCCCTGCTGAGGCTCTTTGAGTCCATTAGAAGCTCTGATGTTATGAGGGTGGTGCAATCCAGGGACTTTATCTTCTTGACTGTGTTGTATACAATAAATCGGGTGGCGATGTTTATGTCCGTGATTGTTGGAATCAGCCGGTCCAGCTTGTCGACGAACATGTAGGACATGTCGATCTCCTCCAGTATTTTTGGGTGGGAAAGAATCGTGGAGAGGGAGTCCAGAACGATCCTTTTGTGGCCTTCTTCCTTGACCTTCTTTACCAGTTCATCAATCTTGAATTCCCCGATGTCCATTGAGAGTAACTCGAGATTGCCCGTATCCATCAAAGCTGGGATGCCCCACTCAAATGCACCGACATTGGATATAAGGTCGTCCATATTCTGCTCAAAGGTCACATAGAGGCCTTTTTCACCATTGCTTGCACCATGGCAGAGATACTGGAGCCCGAAGATTGTCTTTCCGGTTCCGGGCATTCCCGAGAGAAGAATACATGATTTCCTTGGAAAGCCCCCCTCGATCAGCTCATCAAATCCCTCTATCCCGGTTTCTATCCTTTCAACTGTCATCTTGTATCACTTCCCAATTTGTTTATGTGGTCATCAAGTTCCTTCATCTTCATCTCAATCTGGAGTAATTTTTCCTGGTTATCCTTTGTTATCTCCTGGAGGCTTTTCTCGTCCATCTCCCTCTTGTGATATTTGGACTTTGCTATCTTCAGCATGTATTCAATCTTTTCCTTTTTGATTTTTAGTTTGTGCAGTAAATCGAACAGCTCGGCGTCGTTCATCTTCCTTATATCCTCAGGCTCCATCTCAAGGACGTCTCTTTTGTGTAAGAAGACACTGGTGAACATCAGGTAGATGATGGTAATAACAATGACCAAGACGATAAAGAGGAAGAGCAGGATGATGGAGAGGAGGATATAGGGGTCGAGGGTGGAGTCCAGGTCACCCATGTTGAGTGAGACTAAAAGGGCAATGAATATGACGATTAATATGGATATGGGCAGGAATAAACTGATATATTTTTCCTCAATCTTTGATTTCATGTTCCTAATAAAATATAGAGCTAAAGAGGATATAAATAAAGACGACAAAGTATTAAGAAGGTGATGTAGATGGATAGTTACATAATTCTAAATTTCAAGACGTATGAAGAGTCGACGGGTGAGAATGCGATAAAGCTCGCAAAAATCTGCGACGAGGTTGCCAATGAAACCGGGACCAGGATAATAGTAATTCCACAGCCATGTGACATATACGCAATATCACAGGGGGTTGGAATTCCAGTCTATGCCCAGCACATAGATAATATAAAAGTGGGTAGCAATACAGGACATATTCTTCCAGAATCAGTCAATGCCTCGGGAGCGGTTGGGAGCCTGATAAACCACTCGGAGATGAGGCTGAAGCTTGCAGATATCGAAGCAAATATCAAGAAGCTTAGAGAGCTGGGGATGACCTCCATTGTATGCACCAACAATGTTGAGGTTACAAAGGCTGCTGCTGCCCTCGGTCCTGATTTTGTAGCCATAGAGCCCCCGGAGCTTATAGGCTCAGGTATCTCGGTCTCAAAGGCGCAACCGGAGATAATAAGTGGCTCGGTGGATGCAGTAAAGAGTGTAAATCCCAACGTCAAGGTCCTGTGCGGTGCTGGAATCTCAACCGGAGAGGATGTGAAGAAGGCAATAGAGCTTGGAACGTGTGGCGTGCTTCTCGCTTCCGGAGTCGTAAAGGCAAAGGACCCGAAGGCCGTTCTTCTGGACCTGGTTAAAGGATTAGGATGAGTCTATTTCATATAGAAGCTTTTGACATCCCTGATGCCTGGATTCAGGTCGTCAGGAAAATCCATGAGGAAGGGGGTGAGTTCAATATAGAGCGGGGCTCAGAGCTGACAAAGACGAAGAAGATTTCTCTCTCGTTAATTATAGAACAACCGGAGAACCGCCCTCTGGTGCATGAAGGCGCCCCCTTTGCCATGAAGTACGTGGAGCAGTATGCCCTCGAGTACCTTTTTGTAGGGGATAAAAAGGAGGGTGAGGAGTATACCTATGGCGAGAGGCTCAGGAAGCCCATAGACCAGATAGAGCGGGTCATTGAGCGCTACAAGGAGTTCAGGAATGACAGACAGAATACCATGCTCATAAGGCAGCCGGAGGATATCAACAGCCATGACCCTCCGTGCCTTACGGTAATCGATACTGAGATTCTGGATGATAAACTGAATTTTCTGGTCTATTTTAGGTCCTGGGATGCCTACGCCGGGTTTCCAGCGAACGTTGCAGGGCTTCAGCTTTTGAAGGAGTACATGGCGGAAAGGATTGGGGTCGGGCCAGGAACTACTAGTGCATTCTCAAAGAACATACACCTCTACGAGAGGCAGTTCGAGATGGTTGATAACCTGATAAAGTCAGGGGCAAATAGACCAAAATTTAAGGCAGAAAAGGATTAATTCCGGCTATCCCTGTGGTCGTGCCAGGGTCTATTCAGGCAATCAGGTAAGGCCTGTCGTTATTCAACTTTCAGCTTCGTTTGCTCCTCTTTTATCGGATAGTCTCCGGTGAGGCAAGCAAGGCACAGATTCTTCTTTGGGATTCCTATGGCCTTTATCAGTCCCTCAAGGCTTGTATAGGCCAGTGAATCAGCGCCAATCTCCTTGCATATGTCCTTGACCGATTTATTTGAAGCAATGAATTCTTCCTCGGTCTGCATGTCAATTCCATAGAAGCAGGGATGTTTCACAGGCGGGCAGGAGATTCTCACGTGCACCTCCTTTGCCCCGGCCGTCCTCAGGAGATTTATCAGGTTCCTTACCGTGGTGCCCCGGACTATTGAGTCGTCAGCAAGAACTATCTTCTTGCCCTTTATCTCACTCTTTATGGGGTTGAGCTTCAGCTTGACTCCAACCTCTCTCTCCTTCTGCTCCGGCATTATGAATGTTCTACCAAGATAACGGTTCTTCATAAGGCTCTCTCCGTAGGGAATCTTCGACTCCCTCGAATAGCCGATTGCAGTGGTAATGCCAGAGTCGGGAACTGCTGTAGTCAGGTCTGCCGTTACAGGGGCCTCCTTGTGCAGTGTTCTGCCGAGATTCTTCCTGACATCATAGACGTTGATTCCATCCAGAACGGAGTCGGCTCTTGCAAAATATACGTACTCGAACATGCAGCGTGATATCTTCTCCGTGCCTATGGAATAGGATTTCAACTCATCCCCGATGACGAGAATCTCTCCGGGTTTTATGTCCCTCACGAGAGGTATATCGACTGTGTCAAGGGCGCAGCTCTCTGAAGCTACGACATAGCTGTCCTTTGACTTTCCGAGAACCATGGGGTGGACTGCCCAGGGATCCCTTATGGCTATAATCTCCTCGTCCTTGAGGATGACGAGACAATAGGCGCCCCTCAGTTGCTTCATCGCCTCCTTCAAACCCTCCATAAAGTCTCCGCTCCTTAGATGCTCCTGCACTATAAGCTGGGCTATAATCTCAGTATCTGTAGTCGTAGTAAAAACGCTGCCCTTCTTCTCCAGCTCATCTCTCAGTTCCTTGGAATTTATCAGATTTCCGTTATGGGCGATGGCAAAGCTCCCCCCAGCATAGTTTATCGTCAATGGCTGGGCGTTCTCTATTCCTGACTCACCGGTTGTTGAATACCTAACGTGACCGATGCCGGACTTCCCCTCGAGATAAACGCCCTTGAAGACCTCGGAAACGAGACCCATCTCCCTATGAACATCGATCTTGTCGGAGAAGGTCGCAATGCCTGCAGATTCCTGGCCGCGGTGTTGCATGGAATAAAGGCCGAAATATATCTTATCGAAAACGTCGGAGTCTGATTTTATGCCAAAGACTGCACACTCGTGGCGGGGCTTCATCTTAAATGTGGAATGGAATCTCCTGTTTCAGTAGGGAGATGAATATTTCAACCTACATCAAATTACTTTCCTCACGTTTCCAATGCTCTCCCACAAAGTATTTAGAGTGCTTGGTTAGATAGTTAATCAAGCCTTCCGTGAGGGAGCACCCTTCTAGCCTACATGGTTGGGTGGATGGGGCGAACTAAACCGCCCTTGCTCTAGCTTATACCTGAGCCAAAAGCGTTGATGGGTAAGTTGGACTAAAACCAACTTGGTTGGTGGTTTACTATATAAAGATATCCTATCAAAAGTTTAATAATTGATATGGATATGGAAAGGACCAGCAAAGGAATCTGCATAGATGGCTTCAAAGCTAGCGGTTTAAAGCGGGGCAAATACGGCCTTGCACTCATTGTTAGTGGAGAGGTCTGCAAAAGCGCAGGGGTATTTACCAGAAATAGTGTCAAAGCTGCCCACGTCTTACTTGACGGAAAGAAACTGGAAAGCGGAATTCAGGCAATCGTAATCAATTCTGGAAACGCCAACTGCTGCGTTAAAAATGCTCTGCAGGATGCCAAAAAGATGTGCGAGCTGGCTGCAAAAGAGCTTGGGATTGATGCTGATAATGTTGCAGTTGCCTCAACCGGAATAATCGGTAAGAATCTGGATTTGGGAATTATTGAGGAACTTACCAGGGAGGCGGGCAAGAATCTCTCGGAGAAAGGGGGCCGTCTCGCAGCAGAGGCAATCATGACCACCGATACGTTCTCAAAGGAAATCTCTGTTGAATTCAATGGCATAAAGGTTGGTGGAATTGCCAAGGGAGCCGGGATGATTAACCCCGACATGGCGACGATACTCTGCTTTTTGACCACGAACGCGAATCTTGGCAGAAAAGAACTGCAGGATGCCCTCTCAAAGAGCGTTGACAGCAGCTTCAATATGCTTTCCGTGGATGGGGACATGAGCACCAACGATACCGTCCTGTTGCTCAGCAATGGAAAGTTCGACTGCTCCCAGGGAGATTTTCAGGCGGCGCTGGATTACGCAACGGTAGAGCTGGCGAAGATGATTGCCAAAGACGGCGAAGGCTCCGAGAAGTTCATCGAGGTGGAGGTTTCTGGCGCAGCCGATAGTGAAACCGCGAGAAAGGGTGCCAAAGCGGTGGTCTCATCAAACCTTGTAAAGTCTGCCGTATACGGGGAGAACCCGAACTGGGGCAGGATTGTGTCTGCTCTTGGTTCGGTTATTGATGTGAATTTTGAAAAGATAGATATAGAATTTCAATCAGAGAAGGGGAATGTTGCTGTTGTCAAAAAAGGTAAAGTAAATGATTTGAAGAAGGCCGGTGAAATTCTTAAGGGTAAAGAGATAAGAATTCTCGTTAATCTTGGCTCGGGCAATGGGGAAGCGACCGCGTTCGGCTGCGACCTTACGCCGGAGTACGTGAAGATTAATGCCGAGTACAGCTAGGCGTTGCCTCTGGATTCTCCCAGAGCTACCCCCGATGCAATGAGATGAGCCACTCTAATGGGCTCTGGAATAAGGCTTCGGGTGGAGGATAGTTTCACTATCCTTTCTGCATCCTCGAACCTGAGCCCATGGAACTGGATGTGAATGAATTTATTCTTCTTCGTTTCGACCTTCTGGGGAATTCCTGCCTTTTTGATACAATCATTATAGAATTCTGCATGCTGCAGGTTCTTTATCGCCTTCTTTATCTTTTTGAAGTCGGGCATCTTCCTGACAACCACTATCACTGGCAGCTTGGTCTCTTTGAATACCCTCGCCATATCGACGAGATTGAAACCTGCAAAGCCCAATCCATCCAACATTATCACTCGCAGATCCTTGAACTTGCATCTTTTCACCATCTCGATGATTGTGTCAGTAGCGTCATTGCCGTCAACCTTGACCTCTGTCCTTAGAATTCCATCAAGCCACTCTCCGCCCCTGAACACGGTGCCTATCAGCATCGTCTCCTTGTCCTTCCTGAAGTCAAAGGGGGCGTCATCAATACCGAGAATTCGAATCTCCTTTTTGAGGCTGTAGAATTTTACCTCCTTCATCTTTAAGTTTTTGTTTCTCATATAAATATCATGTCAGACAAGAAGGGTTTCATCGGCAGGATTTTGGACAAGCTCGACGGGAAGCTCGAGCAGGAGTCCAAATCGAAGGGCTGTGCCTGCGAGAGCGAAGAGGAAGAGAAGAAGGGTTGTGCTTGCAAGAGCGAAGAGAAAGAGAAGAAGAGGTGCTGCGGTTAAATGTTAGAGTCCTTCTGCGACTGGCTCATCTTATCGCTCGGGCTGGGGGATTCTGCACTTGGGCAGACACTGCATTTCTTCATCTACGACTCCGTCAAGATTATTCTGCTTCTCTTCTTCATGATTGCGGCAATAGGCTTTCTCAGGAGTTACATACCCCAGCGAAAGATTAAGGGGTGGCTGTCCGGGAAGAAGGGTTTGAGCTATCTCTTCGCTTCTCTATTCGGAGCGATAACTCCCTTCTGCTCATGCTCATCGATACCAATCTTCATAAGCTTCCTCGAGGCGGGGGTCCCCCTTGGCCCTGCATTCGCCTTTCTCGTAACCTCGCCACTGATAAATGAATACCTTGCAGTATTGATGTTCGGCTTCTTCGGCTGGAAGATAACTCTCGCTTACATAGGCCTGGGAATTCTGCTGGGTACGGTTTCAGGCATTGTAATCGGGAGGCTGAAGATGGAGGACCAGATAGTAGCGGACCTTGTTTCCAGCAATGGAAATGATAATGAATTCACAAATCTCAAAAGCAGAATTGACTACGGCATCCAGGAGGCAATCACCATTGTCAGAAAGCTCTGGCCCTGGATTATTCTGGGAGTTGGGATTGGAGCACTCATCCACGGCTTTGTTCCTGAGGAATTCATACAGAATGCCATAAACCGTGCAGGAATTCTATCTGTGCCGATAGCCGCAGTCCTTGGCGTTCCAATATATGCAAACTGCAGCGCCGTGGTTCCGATAGCGCTTGTTCTGTTCCAGAAGGGGGTGCCTCTGGGAACTGCCCTGGCCTTCATGATGGCCACTGCTGCTTTAAGCCTACCGGAAGCCGTGATACTGAGAAGGGTGATGAAGATAAGGCTGATTCTGCTCTTCTTCGGGCTCGTTTGCGCAGGAATAATAGTCCTTGGTTATGTATTCAACCTCCTTCAGGGGGTTCTGGCATAGCATCTTATATCTGCTGAATCTGATAAATTTACATGTCTTCCGTCGGCATGGTCATCTCATCGGAGGGAAGCGAAATTGACGTTCTTGTGAAGAGCGAACAGGTCGAGCTAGGGACCATACTCAAAATCTCTGACTCCTACGGTATCGTTGCCTACATGCTCTACAAGGAGGATGAAAAAATAGGCTCAAAACAGAAACTAATAGCCAGAGTGCAGATATTCGGGAAGGTTTCGGACGGGAACCTGGCCAGGATTAAAAGGCCGATTGAGCCCTATACTGAAGTCCTCCTTGCTAATAAAGAAGAGCTTGAAGGAATCCTTTCCTCCGAATCAAACATCAGCATGGGCAGGGTCTATGGGACCGAGGCGAGGGCGTTCCTGAATCCTGCCGAGTATGACAGGCATCTTGCAATACTAGCAAGCACCGGAGCCGGGAAGTCGTATGCTGCAGCGAACCTGATAAAGGAATTCTCCTCCCTCGGACTGCCGGTAATAGTCGTTGACACGCACGGGGAGTATCCAAAGCTGTTATCGAAGTGCGTTGAGAAATCAACCATAATTGATATTCATACGGTAAAGCATCCGAAGCAGGGCTACAAAGAGCTGAAGATTCCGGTCTCTGAGCTGTCGGCCGAGGACTTCTCCCATTTCATCTATCTGAACGAGACGCAGAAGTCCGCCCTCGGGCTGATTTTAGATAGATTAAGTGGAAGGGAATTCCTGCTGCAGGACATAATAGGAGAATGTGATAATGTCGACAATGATGTCATCCATGAAGAGACGGCAAAGGCACTAAAGAGGCGATTGATGGGCCTCGATAGAATCTTCAAGAACGTCTTTGACAAGCTGGGAACCGATATAGTTGGCATGGTGAAGCCGTATCAGATAACCGTCATTGATGCATCCTACGCCTCACAAGGAGTCAGGCAGGCGGTCGTCTCCTACATATCAAAGGAATTGTTACAGGGCAGGATAAGAAAGGAGAACCAGATGGAGAACGGGGTAGAATTCCCACTTCTCCTTGTTGTAGAGGAAGCCCACAACTACTGCAGCGCCAAGCTTTCCCATTCATGCAAGTACCAGCTGCAGAGAATAGCATCAGAGGGAAGGAAATTCGGCCTGGGGCTCTGTGTAATCTCGCAGAAGCCCAGCAAGATAGACGAGGAAATTCTTTCGCAGTGCAATACCGGAATCTACATGCATATCACGAACCCGAACGACAAGGACCACATCCGGAAGTCCTTCGAGTCCATAAATGATGAGATAATAAAGGACCTGGACAGCCTTGATGTGGGAGAGTGCATTGTTGCAGGAGCGATGAACCGGATTCCCTTCCTTGTCTGTGATGTCGACAGGATTGAGGTCGAAAAAGAGAAGCATAAGAAGTTCGACTTCAAGGTAGCACAGAAGGTCGAGGTTGCGGGCTTCGGGTATGCCTGATAAATGATGAGGTGTGGGTTCTTACATAACAAAGCTGAAAGTGATACGATGCGAGCCATTATTATAAATCATATAAAATATTTATAATTATTACATTGCTCGTAAGATGCGTTTTCTTGAGTTTTGCATTATGTTATTTTGAATTTAACTTATCAAATATTTTAAAATTTTATAATATTATCATCGATATCGTTATAATCGCCATATTTAAACATCGATGAGCAATTATATACTGCCGACCTTGACATGGGACATGGAGAAGAGTAACTTCTTCGGTGGGTCAGTGTCAAAAATAGACGGTCCGCCATGTGTATGTAGCAGCCCCAAGGACGTAAACCTAAAGGTATCAGCACATGGCGGACTACCCATGTAGTTGATAAGAATGAGAAGTTAAGAATTGAAAATGACAGATAAAAAGGTTGATATAACTCCGGACACGAGTATAATGCCTAAGTTGGGTAAGAGCGGATATAAAAACCAAGAAGCATTAGCGGAGCTCATAGAGAATAGCATAGATGCTGCAATACCGGGAAAGCAACTAATTGTGGAAGTTGTTATGGATGAGGATAGAATCATTATTAGAGATAATGGTCAGGGAATGGATGAAAAAACTGCAATAAACGCAATGCGATTGGCTCACTCAACAAAAAAGAACAAACTCGGAGAATTTGGATTGGGGTTGAAAACAGCATGTACTGCACTGGGTCAGACATTCAGAATAGAGACAACAAAAGAGGGAGGGACTCAAAGATATATTATTGAATATGATGAAGACAAATGGAAGGAAAAAAATAGTTGGGAGCATACGCTTCGGGTAGAAGAGTCTCCCAAAAGCGAACACAATACAATAATAGAAATAAGCAAACTGAGATTTAACTACTACCCACAGCTATCTACTATCTACAAGGATGCCTTTTCAATGAGGTTTGGTTCTTTTATTGAGAATAATGAGGTGAAGATAAAGGTTAATAGGAAATTTTGTAAGCCATTTAAATTTAAACTCACAAGGGAGGGGAGGCATAAATTTGAAATCCCAAGTGGTGATGGACATGTAATTAATGGATGGTGGGGTCTACTAGCAACACGCTCAGTGAAAGGGAACTATGGCTTCAACCTGTTTAAGGGAAATAGATTAATAAAAACATTTCAGAAGATTGGATTCAATCCCCATCCAGAGGTAGCTAGAATAGTTGGTGAAGTTCATTTAGACCATGTACCTGTAACCCATAACAAGAGAGAATTTATTGAAGAGTCACGAGAATATAAGCTTGCAGAGGGGGCAATTAAGGAATTGACGGAGAAATTTGAGTTAACGAGAAAATCAAGACATTATGGTAAAAGATCAAAAAGTGAGAGACTTGAAAAAAAGATTAAAGGGGAAATACAGCGATTGTTTGAGTCCAAACAGATTAATCAAATATCTAGAGGGAGTATAGAATATCCTGCTGTAATATCAGAACTTATAGGGACAGAGACAGACTACCCCCGTTACGAAATAGAAATCAATGAAGAAAAAATCAAGTTGGTAATATCATTACAAAAATTTAGAGGGGATAAAGATTGGATTTACGATAGATGTGTGAATGATGAGATACATATATTTCTCAATGAAGATTCTCGTTTATTTGGAAGTAACGACTTGGTTGGTTGTGCAAAAATAGGGGTTGCAGAGGCCATTGCAAAATATTTAATTAAAGAAAAGGGTATAAATGCAGATGTCATAGATACCCGCAACAATATACTTCGTGAACTTAATTTTGCAATGAAAAATCAGATAGATAAAGAAAAGAAATTGGAGGAAAAAAAGAAATTGGAAAGAAGATTAGCTTCCATTGATGCTGAATTAGAAAATGACTAAATTCAGTAATTAGATGGTGAAGATTATGAAAAAGTTAAGAAAGGAAATAATGGTGTGTTTATCCCCTGTAAAATTATACCCCAATGATATCAAAGAGATAGTTGAAATTTTGAAGAATGAAGGTTGTAGGGATATAGAGCTTCAAACCGAAGATTATGAGTTAAAACTGAATGAGTTAGAGGATATAGATAAAACTTTTATTAATTTTTTAAGAATAGTTGGAAGACAGCCCTACATAATGGTAGAAGTCGGTCGCAACACACATATATTCTCTACTGAAGATACTACAGTAACATGTGGCATAGTTAAAAAAATTGAGGATGTATTAATAAAAAATAAAAGAAGTTTTTTAAATCTCGTGTATAATAGGTGGAGTAGTATTGTTTTGGTGTTATCGGGTAACTTATTAATGTTAACCTCAATGTTAGGGGGAATTACAATATATAATGAAAATGTATCAGTGAGTATTGGAGTTATTTTGACACTTATAGGTATAAGTATTATGTTTTTATCATTTTTTTGGAGGCCCAATATCATAATATTGAAGAGTAGAAGAGAGGATATTGGCTTTTTAGAGAAGAATAGGGATGCAATAATACTCTCGGTTCTTTCTGCGGTGTTTGGAGGAATAGTTATGTATATACTAACTAGAGGCGTATAATGGCACCAGCGATAATAAAATGAGGTAATAAAAATGCCAATAGTAACCATTGAAACGTGGCCCATGGAAAAGGAAAGAAAACCTGAATTGATAAAGAAGATTACTGATATTTTTGTGGAGTTTGGTATGCCGGCCCAGGCAGTGACGGTGGTCATTCATGAAACCCAACTGGATAACTGGGGAAGCGGGGGCGAACAGCATTCCGTGAAATTCAAGGATTTGGCAGAGAAGCTGCCCCATCTAAAATCCTCCCATAAGCCTTAGAGGGGATAGTAACCTCTTTTTTTACCCCGAAATCACAGATTTAATTATGTCTGAAGTTACTGTCAGGAAATCTGAGCTGAAGGGCAGCATCAAGGCTCCCGCATCGAAGAGCTACACGCACAGGGCCATTATCTGTGCGTCGCTGGCAGAGGGGAATTCTAAAATAATCAATTTTCTGGATTGTGATGATACCTGGGAGACTGTGGATGCGTTAAGGAAGTTTGGAATTGGCATCAATGAAGCTGATGGTGCATTGAATGTCTCTGGTTCAAAGCTGAAGGCTCCGGAGGAGCCGGTAGAACTCGGAGCCTCAGGGACTACATACAGGTTTCTGCTTCCGTTGGCTGCTATAGCTGAGGGAGAGACGAAGATTCAGGTCAAAGGCAGGCTGGCTGAGAGGCCCATAGAGCCGCTGCTGGACGCGCTGAGGCAGCTTGGTATTGAGATAAAGGCTGAAGGAAATTCAATAATTATTAATGGAAATGGAAAGATTGAGGGTGGAAAAGTGAGAATTCCCGGCGATGTGAGCTCTCAGTTCATTTCCGGGCTTCTGTTCATTGCCCCTCTCGCAGAGAAGGGAATCGAGATTGAGCTCACGACAGCGCTGGAATCAAAGCCCTACGTAGATATGACCATCTCCGTGATGAAGGAGTTTGGAATTAAGGCCGATGGACTTAGGGTCGGGGGCGGTCAGAGCTTCAAAGCAATGGACTATGAGGTGGAAGGGGACTACTCCTCAGCCGCTTTCCTGCTCGCTGCAGGGGCGATTAACGGCGGGGTGGAGATTACCGGCCTGAATCCGGAATCGGTGCAGGGGGACAGAAGGATTGTTGAGATTCTGAAGAGAATGAACTCTGAAATTGAGATTAATGGTAATTCAATTAAAACAAAAACATCGAATCTGAAGGGAATCGACATCGATGTGAAGGACATTCCCGACATGGTTCCGATTCTCTCCGTTCTTGGCTGCTTCGCGGATGGAGAGACAAGAATCCTCAGCGCCGGAAGGCTGAGGGGGAAGGAGTCGGACAGGCTGGCCACCATGGCTGCTGAACTGGGAAAGATGGGTGCTGCTATAGAAGAGAGGGGGGAGGGTCTGATGATAAAGAACGGTAAGCTTTCTGGCGCCAAAATTGACCCCCACAACGACCACAGGATAGCCATGGCCTGCACCGTGGCGGGGCTTAATGCTGAAGGAGAGACGGTGATTGAGAATTCCGACTGTGTTAAAAAATCATATCCTGACTTCTTTAAGGATTTGACGAAGGTTGGTGCAGATATAACATAATCTACAAATAAGTGAACTACCCTACACTTCGCATAGGGATTCCTGCTTCCTTGACGAGACATGCCCCATCCATCGGATGAAGTAGGGGTCTCATCTCCACAGGCGTTAGTTTGGGTCGCACCGACCCTACCTCTAAGAGAGCCTTATTTAATATGTTTATCGCAGAATTGTGGTCTCTATCCATGACTAAACCACAGGACGGACACTTATGCATTCTAATCCATATCTGCTTATAGACTCGGTTTCCACATCTACTGCAATTCTGTGTCGTATTTTTGGGGTCCACCTTCACAAGCGTTCTACCAGCACCTTCCGCCTTGTAGGACAGCATCTGAATGAAGGTTGACCATGAAGAGTCTACCGTGTTCTTGGCGTTGTAAGAGGTTTCCATCATCTCTTTTACCGATAACTTCTCTACTGCTATCAAATCGTAGTTCTCTATGCAGTATGTGCTAAGTTTATGCAAAAAGTCCCGTCTTCTGTCGATTATTCTCTCATAGACTCTTGCGAGTCTAGAGCTTTGTTTTACCCTGTTCTTAGAGCCTTTCTTCTTCCTTGATAGTTTTCTATGTTCTATCCTCAGTCTCTCCTCAAGTTTTAGCATCTCGTGAGGATGTTCTACTTTCTCTCCGTTGCTGTAGGTCAGATAGTTCTCTATGTTCAGGTCAAGCCCGATTACTCTGCCCGTAGTGCCTAACTTTTCTGGTTTGGTTTCCATAGAAAGAATAGCAAACCACTTTCCAGAAGGCGTTCTTTTCACAAAAATCTGTTTTATCTTTCCCTCAACCTTCCTATGGGCTCTGACGGGTATCTCACCTATCTTGGATAGCTGGATTCTCTGATATCGATTTCCTTTATCAATGAGCTTGAAACCACTTTGATTATAAGTAAATGTTTTCATTCGACCATACTTTTTGAACCTGAGTCTTCCGACTTTTCTACCTTTCTCTTTCAAACCACGTAATCCTTTAAGGTTGGAGTAAAGTTGCCAGAGAATATATTGTCTTGTCTTAGAGTGAACATCCTCTAGAGCAGGGTATTTCTTTACCAAGGAGGGTATTTGAGCCTGTAGATCATACTTGTGAGGCACTTTCTCAGACTTCTTCCATTCTTCAAGGAAGTAATTGTAAAGTTTTCTGCATTCCTCTAGAACCTCCAACATTCTAATCTCCTGAGACTTGCTGGGATAGAGCCTGAATCGATAGTTTCTATTTACCGTTAATGGTACCATTGTCGTTACCCCTTTGTTGTAGAATACCAAAATGTTTGTGCGAGAGCATCGGAAAAGTAAAAAAGTTAAGTAGATGCAGTATCTAACTTTTTGTAGTGTCTAACCCATCACCTCCCAATTTATTAAACGGGTCAGAGATTTCCACTTGCAGTTTCTGAAGTCCCTGAATTATTCGTTGCCCTGCTTCCAGGTCAGTTTTAATTTTAATTACGTACTTGCTGCTGAGCCCGGTTAACACTTTTGCCACTGGCTTGGGGCCAGGAAGGTAATCCTCTTCCTTTCTGACCGCTCTCTCTTCCATCTCTGGTATCAAACAGCATTCAAGATATTCCTGCTCGTATCTATCCAGTTCCTTCTCAGACAACTGAGGTCTGAGATACCCGCCTTCCAGTTCAGTTTTTGCATTCATTCTTTTTACCTCCGGCAGCGAGACCGCCACCACAACACAGACCCAACCCATTCGGGCTGAGCCCAAAAAAATAATGGCGGGTGAGCCCTCCAAAAACAAAGAAGTAGAGGAAATATGTTTTGTGGGGAGGGCTTGCGGTTTCGCAAGAAACC